>CAJOEQ010000018.1:0-15764 GCA_905233515.1 uncultured Synergistales bacterium | reverse complement strand
TTAATAAATTCCGGAGCTGATAATATCTGCATTCATGGCCGGACACCTGCACAGCGTTATGAAGGAATTGCAGACAGGGCAATAATTTCACTTGCTGCTAAAGAATTCCCCGGTTATATAAGTGCTAGCGGTGATGTTAAGAATCTTGCTGACATTGACGAATATTTAAATATGGGCTGTGTTATAGTAATGATTGCTCGTGGAGCGTTTGCAAATCCTTGTTTATTTGAAGAGTTCAGGGGGATTTACAGGACTGAAGACGAAAAACTTGACGCACTGACAAAATTTGCATATAGGACTCTAGAAATTTCCGGCGAACATAGAGCAGTCGTGTTATTAAAGCGTTTTGCAGGCGGCATGATTAAATTTAAGAACGGTGCGGCAAATTTAAGACAGCAGGCAATGATGTCTAACAGTCTTGACGAGATAATAAATATTTTTAGGGGGAGTCTATAAAATGAGTAAACATGTTGATTTTACGCCTAATGGTGTGTGTTCGCGTTATATAATCTTTGATCTTGATGATGATAATAAAATTCACGGGCTTAACTTTATAGGAGGCTGCCCGGGCAATCTGAAGGCAATATCAAGACTCTTAGAGGGTGCGGACGCTGCGAAAACTGCGAAAATTTTACGGGGGAATCTTTGCGGAAATCGGGGGACTTCATGCGCTGATCAATTAGCTATAGCAATCGAGGGGGCTTTATCGTCATGAAAATTGACAGCAATAAATATAAATTCGGCAGCATATGGGACGAATTACCAGAAAAACGCGAGAAAAAATTACCTGAGTCTAAATCTGAAGCAATAGAACTTGTGAACGCTGCTCGTTCAAGCATGGATAAATCGACTCTTAAGGCGTGGGACTCTCATAATGACATGATGAAGAAATCTGCGGAGTTAAGACAAATTCAGGCTCGTAAAAAGGCAATCGAGCAGCAATATCAGGAAGACCGGGACGAACAGCGCGAATTAATGGCAAAAATCGCTCTTGAGAATGCACAGAGACGCGAGAAATTCAAATAATAAACATTGCATCACCGAAGGAGAAAAATCGCCAGTTATCTTTAATAGCGAGTTCATAAATTGAGATCAAGCGCGATAAAATTTTCCCGTTCTCTTCAGGTGTAAAAGCTCCTGCCCGATTTGCAGCAAATGACGATACAAGCATTATTAACGAACTTTCGGGCAGGTGAAAATTTGTGATTAAGCCGTCAACTATCTTAAATTTATAGCCCGGATAAATAAATAATTTCGTCTCAAGAATTCCGGAATTAATAAAATTTTTATCATTTGCAAATGATTCAAGAGTCCTCGCTGCTGTTGTACCACATGCAATTATTCGCCCGCCTTTAGATTTATACTCGTTGATAAGCTGCGCGGTTTCCCCCGGTATTTCGCAGTGTTCAGAGTGAATATTATGATCTCTTATATCTTGAGTCTTAACCGGCCTGAATGTCCCGAGTCCTACGTGAAGAGTTACATATGCAATTTTTACGCCTTTATCTTGAATTTTCTTGAGTAATTCAGGCGTAAAATGTAAACTTGCTGTAGGTGCTGCTGCTGAACCGTCATTTTTCGCAAAAACTGTCTGATAAGATTCGCGCATATTTGACTCTGAGTCATTCTTTATATAAGGTGGTAAAGGCATTCTCCCGGACTCGTCAAGAAATTTCATAACTTTTTCGCGCGAGTCAAAATCAAATTTTATGATTCTAATTCCTTCTGGCTTGTCTGATATTATATTAATTCTTGTATCATTTATTTTCACGCAAGATCCCTCGTGAAGTTTTCTAGCTGGCTTAACAAGAGCCTCCCACGTGATAAAATCTGAATCTAAATTTTTGAGTAATAATATTTCACATTTGCCGCCCGATTCTCTAAAAGCATTCAACCTCGCAGGAATCACGCGCGTATCATTGAGAATTAATAAATCACTGGGAGTCAAATAATTTATAATGTCCCTGAAGTAATTATTTGTGTCAATAAAATTTTTCTGCACGTCCCATATAAGCAATCTCGACGAATCACGGGGACTCGCAGGAAATTGCGCGATTCTTTCAGGCGGTAATTCATAATTATACGAGCTTAAATTATATAAATCACTCATCGAATTTTCCTGATGTCAGTTCCCGGGTAATAGTGCGATAAAATTTGCTCGGCCTTGTAACCTTTTTCAGCCATTGCCATAGCTCCCCATTGACAGAGCCCGACTCCATGTCCCCAGCCTCGACCGTAAAAAATAAACTCGTCGCCGCGTCTTTCGATTGAATAGCCGTATTTGTTCATTTTTTGAGCCGGTGCAGGTGTATTATTATTTGCTGGTTTACTGCGTGAAGTTCGGCCAAGTCCGATTTGATAATAATCTTTCTGTTTAGATGGATTCGCTAACATGTCAATTAATTCTGTAGTCGTAAAAACTCCGTCGGCTGTCATTTTCGCGATTGACTGCTCTTCGTTGAAATTTAAATTACTTGCTGCAGGTTGATTTTTTTGCGTTGTAACAAGCCCGCTCGGTGTAGTCGTGTTATTTACGTTAAATGAACCTCCTGAGGGCGTGAACATTGTACTTTTTATAGTTCGTGGATCTACTGCGAGTCTAAATTGTGAGGCTCTAATTGTTTTGCTGCCTTTACTGCCTATAAATGTCATCATGATAGCCCGCCCGCCCTTGTCAACGTCAGAAACTTGAATCTCTGAAATTTTGCCGATATTTGCGCCTGTAACTTTTGTGATAGCAGCTTGAATCTTTGAGACGGGGACTCTTGCGTTCCATGATGATACAGGAGATTTATAATTTACGACTTCAGGCACTCCGCATAAATAGGGCTTGTCAGTTTGTCCCCATACGTCTGCAACGTCCGCAGTATGTCCGCCGCTGTCTGAGTGAAAATAAGTTGTTGCCATCTCGTTACCATAAGCAAGAATTAATCCCGCTGTGCTGTTTACTGCCTGATTAGTTTTTGCCGTCTCAATTCCCGCGCCTTTATAGACTTGATCAGAGTCAGAGTCTACAACGTCATAGCCTTTATCAGCTCGATTCATGCTTTGTTTAAGTGCGTAAGTTCGTGCGCTGATTGCTTGAGTCCTTAGTGCTTCCATGTGCCAATTAGCTCCGACTTCAGCAGGGAGAACTCCATATAAATATTGTTCGAGATCTAAGACGTTAAGCAAGCCCGCCCGTTGAGTTATGAGAAATGCCCCGCGATAAGTTTTGCCGTTGAATTTAAGAAAGCCGGCCCCTGTTATTCTCACTGGTAAGGGGAATGAAAAACTACCGACTGAGACATTTGCACCGTTGACAGAAATATTTGCGGAATTGCTTAGATTTGAGACTCGCCCTGATGAGTCAGTCATCATTAAATTCCCGTCAGTTACTCCGATATTAAAACTTTTTGCGCCTGAAAGTTTTACGTAAATATCGCGCGCCTGAGATTCATTTGCGTTAAAAGCAATTATCAGGGCAAAAAAAATTATAATTCTCTTAAAATATACGCTCATGGAAAATAAATCATCTCCCGTCAAAATAATAATAAATCGTCATTTCTCGGCAAAAATTCCCGGCCAAGATATAAATATGCGTTCTGAGTAGCTTTACGGCCTCTCGGTGTTCGTTCGAGTAAACCTTTTTGAATTAAATAAGGCTCGTAAATATCTTCTATAGTCTGCGAGTCTTCATTAATTGCCGCCGCTAAAGTTCCCAGTCCCACCGGTCCGCCGTTGAATAAATCTATTATAGTGCGCAAAATTCGCCGGTCTCCCTCGTCGAGTCCTTGTGAGTCAACGTCAAGCATATTCATGGCTCTAACTGCGATATTTTCGCCTATTTCAGTCCCTGCACCCGTCAAGACGCTTGCAACATCACGAACTCGCCGCAATAATCTTAAAGCGATTCTCGGAGTCCCCCGTGAACGTTTAGCAATTTCGAGTCCTGCCTCCTGAGAAATTTTCACGCTCAAGACATCAGCAGCCCGCAAAATTATTTGAGTCAATTCATTATCATTATATAGTGCTAACTGTTCGACAATGCCGAATCTTGCTCTTAATGGAGAAGTCAAGAGTCCGAGTCTTGTAGTTGCGCCGCAGAGTGTGAATTTAGGCAAATTCAGCGCAATAGTTCGAGCCATGGGCCCTTTCCCTACGACAATATGCAGCGTGAAATCTTCCATAGCAGGATATAAAATTTCTTCAACCTGTGCGGGCATTCGGTGAATCTCGTCAATAAATAATACGTCGTTGCGCTCAATATTTGAGACAATTGCGGCCAAGTCCCCCGCTCGTTCAAGTGCCGGCCCTGTTGTAGTTCGTAATTGTCCGCCCATTTCCTGAGCAATTATCCCCGCTAAAGTAGTTTTGCCAAGTCCAGGCGGCCCATAAAATAAAATGTGATCTAAAGGCTCATTGCGTCCCTTTGCCGCTGAAATATAGATTTGCAACTTTTCGCGTAATTTTTCTTGACCTATGAAATCAGCTAAATATTTCGGTCTTATCGTTAAATCTTCAGGAGTTCGGGGCGTGTCAAATATTCTGTCAGGCATTATCTATGAAGCTCCCTTAATGCGAGTCTCAATAAATCCTCTTCACTTAATGAGTTAAAATCTTCACCGTGAGCAGCTCTTAAAAGATTAATGACTCCTCCCGCGTCTGAACGTGAGAATCCCAGCGATAATAAAGCGTCAATCACTGAGTCAGCATGTGAAATTTTCTCACTGCCTGAAATTTTTTGCTCTGACTCGCCGCCGATAATTTTCAACGCCGCAATATTCTTTAACTCAAAGCAAAGACGCTCGGCCATTTTTTTGCCGATTCCTGATACACGGGTGAAAGCGTTTAAATCTGCTGAAGATACAGCACGAACAACCTCATCAAGTGATAATTCAGATAAAATCGCTATTCCAGTTTTGCCGCCGACTCCTTTAACGCTTGTTAGTCTAATAAAAAATTCCCGTTCACGTTCGGAATTAAACCCGTAAATCACTGCACCTGATTCAGAAATTTGCAGAGAAGTTATAACGCGTATTTTTTCGCCTATCTTGCAATTATTCAGGACTGAACGCGAGCAAAGAATCTCGAATCCTATTCCGTTTACGTCAAGAATTAATAAATTATCAAGAATATCTAAGATTTGCCCAGAAAGTGAACGAATCATGAAAATTTCTCCATTGTGAGGCCTGTAATTGCTGCTGCGAGTGCGTCGGCTGTGTCGTCAGGTTTAGGAATCTCGTCAAGAGCTAAGAATCGTTGTATCATTTTTTGAACTTGCATTTTTTCGGCTGTACCAGTCCCGCAGAGAGTCAATTTTATTTGATTCGGTTTAGGCTCAATAACGTGTAAATTATTTTGTGCAGCTAACAAGATAACGACTCCGCGAGCTTGATATACAAATTCAGCCGTTGTAGTGTTACGCCCGAAAAATAATCTCTCAACAGAAAGAAAATCAGGTTTTGACAAATTAATTTGCTCCTGAAGTGAGTCATAAATTTTCAGGAGCCTATCACTAAATATCATATCGGGACTCGTTTCTATACAGCCGTAATTCAATGCCCGCAAATTTGCACCTGATTGACTCACAGCTCCATAGCCTACACGAGCTAAACCCGGATCTATTCCTAGACAAACACGCAAAAATTAATCTTCCTCTATTTGTGATGCTATCTCGTCAGGAATATCAAAATTTGAATAAACATTCTGCACATCGTCATGTTCTTCTAAAGCGTCAACGAGCCGCAAAACTTTTCTTGCTGCCTCAGGGTCTGAAATCTCAACGGGAGTTTTTGCAATCATTGAGACTTCTGCGCTGTCAACGACGTATTTATTTGCCTCGAGAGCTTTTTGCAGTCCGTCCAAATCAGCAGGCTCACAATAAAGCGTAAATCCCTCTTCGCTTGCTTCCATGTCCGACATGCCGGAATCAAGTCCTACAGTCATTAAAGCATCTTCGTCGAGTCCTTCACCTTTGACTTCAATAACTCCCTTACGGTCAAACATCCAAGCAACAGAGCCGGACTCGCCCATTTGTCCCCCGTTACGTGCTAATAACGCGCGAATTTCAGGAGTCGTGCGATTTCTATTATCAGTCATGACGTTTACAAGTACGGCAATTCCTGAAGGCCCATAAGCCTCATAAGTGAGTTCGTCATATGTAATGTCGCCGAGTTCTCCCGTGCCTCGTTTGATTGCGCGAGTAATATTATCATTAGGAACACTGACGGCCTTAGCTCGTTCGATTGCAGTCTTGAGTCTCATGTTCATAGCAGGATCTCCGCCGCCGTCTTTAGCTGCGATGATAATAGCTCGTACTAATTTCTGAAATAAATTCCCGCGTTTTGCGTCCTGTGCTGCTTTACGGTGCTTAATATTTGCCCATTTTGAATGTCCTGACAAGTTGAATCACTCCTACTAAAATTTAAAAATTGGAATCGGCTGGCGTTTATGTTCGCTGCGTCTTCTCATTACGTCGATTCTTTCACGTGCTTTAGAATCGCTGATATTTCCGGTTGCTAAATACTCGTCTAAAATCTCATAAGTAAATCCCATATCGCTTTCATCCGTTTGACCCTGATAGAGTCCTGCGCTGGGAGCCTTGTTAATAATTTTTTCGGGAACGTTTAAAATTTTAGCAAGTTTTCTTATATCACGCTTTAGAAAATTTGCGAGCGGCATTAAATCAACGCCCGAGTCGCCGTATTTCGTAAAATATCCCGTCTCGAATTCTGATTTATTGCTAGTTCCGCAAACAAGTAAATTTTTTGTCTGACCTAACGCGTAAAGTGTAGTCATTCTTAGGCGTGCTTTGAGATTAGATTTAGCTAGCTGCGTAATTTCTTCATTGAGAGAGTCAAGAATCGAGTCAAAGACTCCCGATAAATCAACGCGCTTGAAGGAAATATCTAATTTTTCAGCTAATAATCTTGCGTCGGCTTCGTCATCGTCAATGCTGTAACAGGGCATAATAACGCCGAAAACTCCGGACTTCCCTAGAGCTTCACGGCCAAGAGCAGCGAGAACAGACGAGTCAATTCCCCCTGAAAGCCCTAAAATTATTCCCTTAGCTCCTGCATTACTGACTTGTTGACAGAGCCATTTTTCACATTGAGTTATTATATTTTGCACGATTTAAAAAATTTCCTCTCGATAAAACTTGCTTGTAATTATACACTTATTGCGATATATAATATGAATTCAGGGAAAAATTTTTATAAATTATCACACGAGTCAAAACGAGAGAAAGACGCTGATTTTACTAATACATTTACTAATACAAAAAGTTAATCTAATCGCGCTGATATAAAGCACTTACAGATAAAAAATTTTTCTTATCATGACAAAAAAATAATCACGATTTCTGCAAATAATATTTTAAATAATGCTTGCTTTGATTCTCACTCTCACACATAATATTTATAAATTTTTATGGAGGGACTTATTTAATTATGCGGCAAAAATTTTTGACAAGTTTATTAATAATTGCACTGATTTTATTTGCTGGAAGTGCTTGGCCTGATTTCGGGAGTTTTTCCGGAAATTCTGATTACGGCGGCGGGGGCGGTGGCAGCTCATCGAGTTCAAGCGGCGGGGGCGGCTCTTATAGTTCGAGTTCGTCAAGATCAGGGGGCGGATCAGATTTTAATTTCAGCTCATTTGTAGGAGGCGTAACAACGGGAGCTGTTCTTGATGACGATGATAATATTTCTGCGATTGTCGGCTTGCTTGTATTAATATTTATTATTTATATGATAATCAAGAGCAGAAATGCAAAGAAAGAAGCTCGGCGAGTCATTCCTATTAACGTAGCACCGGCTATGAATTTGCGGCCAATTAGCGAATATTTAAAACTTGATCCGAATTTTGACGAGTCAGCAATAAAAACTTTAATGTCAAATTTATACGTACAAATGCAGGACACTTGGCACGCTAAAAATATAAGCCCATTACGGCCATATATGACAGATGAATTTTTCTCGCAAATGGACAGACAATTAAACGCGTTCAGACTTTCAAATAAGACTGATTACACGGAAAATATTGCGGTCTTAGGTGTAAATCTCAAAGGATGGCGGCAATCTAACGGGATGGATTATATAGTTTTAGGCTTGTCATCGCGTATAGTTTCGTATGTTCTTGACGACAGGACGGGCGAATTATTATCAGGCGATAAGAATCGCGAAAAATTTATGGAATATGAAATTGAATTATCGCGAAAATCAGGAGTAATTACGAGTGCGCAAAAAGATGAGACTCATTCTGAAAGATGCCCACATTGCGGCGCGCCTTTAAAGTTAAATGCTTCTGCACAATGTGAATATTGCGGAAGTGTTGTAACTAGAGTTAATACTGACTGGGCAATTTGCAACATGAAAGGACTTTCACAGAGAACGGCATAAAAAAATTCCCGGGAGTTTTCTTTGCTCTCGGGAATAAATTTTTACTTTTTCGCTAAATCTATTAATACATTCCGTCCATTCCGCCCATACCGCCGGGCATTGCTGGAGCAGCTTCTTTCTTTTCGGGTTTATCTGCAACGATTGCTTCTGTAGTAAGTACCATTGCCGCGATTGATCCTGCATTCTGTAAAGCTGAGCGGGTAACTTTTACCGGGTCAATGATTCCAGCTGCTACCATGTCAGTATATTCACCTGTTGCAGCATTAAGGCCGTGCCCTATTTTCTCACTGCGGACTCTCTCGACAACGACATCGCCCTGATAGCCTGCATTCTCTGCGATTAAATATAACGGAGCTTTTAACGCGTCAAGAACGATTCTCGCACCTGTCTTCACGTCGCCTGAAAGTTTTTCGACAAAAGGCTCTAACGATGTAGCGCAATTGAGTGCAGCAACTCCGCCGCCTGCGACGATTCCCTCTTCAACTGCTGCTCTTGTAGCATTGAGTGCGTCTTCGATTCTGTGCTTTAATTCTTTCTGTTCTGTCTCAGTGGCTGAACCTACCTGAATAACTGCAACACCGCCGACGAGTTTCGCGAGTCTCTCGTGTAATTTTTCCTTGTCATAGTCAGAAGTTGACTCTTCAATTTCTTTGCGGATTTGTTTTGCTCTTGCTCTGATTTCGTCAGAATTTCCTGCGCCCTGTGTGATAGTAGTATCTTCTTTTGTGATCTTGACTTTCTTAGCGCGTCCGAGCATATTTAATTCTGTATTCTCGAATTCCGCCGGTTACGATTGCAATATCCTGAAGCATTGCTTTACGTCTGTCGCCAAATCCGGGAGCTTTTACCGCTGCAACCTGCATAACTCCGCGTAATTTATTAACAACGAGTGTTGCAAGTGCCTCACCTTCTACATCTTCAGCAATAATTACTAACGGTTTGCCGGTCTGTACAACTTTTTCAAGGACTGGGAGCAAGTCTTTAATGTTGCTGATTTTAGCGTCATGAATAAGAATATAAGCGTCATCAAAATTTGCTTCCATTCTTTCGCTGTCAGTTACCATGTAAGGGCTTATATAGCCTTTATCAAATTGAAGTCCTTCTACCATTTCAAGAGTAGTGCCGACTGTCTGACTGTCTTCAATAGTAATTACTCCATCTTCGCCGACTTTTGCCATAGCTTCAGAGATTAATTCACCGACTGCCGCATTATTTGCTGAAATTGAAGCGACCTGAGCAATTTTTTCTTTCTCTTTAACGGGGGTGCTTTGTTTCTTGAGTTCTTCAACTACAAAGTCAATAGCTTTCTCGATTCCCTGACGCATTAACATGCCATTTGCACCGGCTGCAACGTTTTTCATACCTTCACGGATAATAGCGCGTGAAAAAATTGTAGCTGTTGTTGTGCCGTCGCCTGCGATGTCATTAGTCTTTGAGGCTACTTCTTTGAGTAATTGCGCGCCTGCGTTCTCAAATGGATCTTCAAGTTCGATTTCTTTAGCTATAGTAACTCCGTCATTTGTGATAGTGGGTGAGCCGAATTTTTTCTCAAGTACTACATTGCGGCCTTTGGGCCCTAAGGTAACGCCTACTATATCTGCAACTTTGTCAATTCCCCTGAGCATTGCTCTGCGGGCTTCTTCATTGAATGAAAGAATTTTTGCCATGATTATATTTCTCCTTCTTAACTTAAATAATTATTTCTCAATTATTGCGAGTACGTCTCTCTCGCTGAAAATTACAACTTCTTCGCCGTCAATTTTTACTTCAGTTCCTGCGTATTTGCTGAAAATAATTCTGTCGCCGACTTTAACTTCAACGGGCTGTTTTTGGCCGTTATCTAAGATTTTGCCTGTACCTACTGCGATGACTTCGCCTTCAGTGGGTTTCTCTTTTGCTGTGTCGGGAAGAACGATTCCGCCTTTAGTTTTCTCTTCACGTGTTAAAACTTTTACAACTATTCTGTCGCCAAGCGGCTTAAGTTTCATAATTTCATGACCTCCTGATAAAATTTTTTATTTAATGGCACTTGATATTAACGAGTGCTAATTTATCAACGCGCGAAATAATAAATCAGGCTTTCACAAAACGCAATACGCAGAATTACGCAGAGATAAAAATTTTTTTGTGATTCAAAGCGATTAATTTATTGTTTTGTTTATTATTTATTATTATGATGATAAATAAAATTTTTGCGTGGAAATGCTGGGGAAAAATAAATATTTTTACGTGTTATGTTCAAATTGCTAGATAAAATTTTGCACATGATAATTTTACAAGACAACGCCGGGAATAAAGTAATATTATTTTATGATGACATATAAAATCTTTGCGCCTGATAATGCCGAGTATAAATAAATTATGCAAGAAAATTTTTATTGACATCGTGTCAGAATGATATAAAATATTTCTATCCTAAAATTGACACAGTGTCAGAATAAATCTTTATAAGCAAACGAGGTGAATAAATTGCAAAAGAATCTCGCTCAAACTAGGCGCGACGAAATTATTAATGCATGTGCGAAATTATACGAGACTCGCTCATTCAGGGACATAACTATAAAGGATATAGGTGAGCTTTTAACTTTCGGACGGTCTACAATTTATAATTACTTTCAGACAAAGGAAGAAATTTTTTTAGCTCTCTTAGCTCGTGAGTATGATTTATGGACTCAAGAATTAAATCAAGTTATTAACTCTCATGAAACTATGACAAATGACGAACTTGCGAAAATTTTAGCTCATTCACTGTCAAATCGTGAAAGACTGCTGAAACTTTTATCAATGAATCATTTTGACATGGAAGCAAACAGCAGCCAAGAGAGACTCACGGAATTTAAAGCCTCTTACGGCGAGTCAATAAATATATTGTCTAAATGCTTGGAAAAATTTTGTCCGTCTTTAAACGAGAATGGGCGGCGGGATTTTATTTATTCGTTTTTGCCGTTTTTTTATGGGATTTATCCTTATGCTGTAGTTACTGAAAAACAGCGCGAGGCCATGAAAGCAGCTAACGTGAATTATTGCTATATGTCGATTTATGAGCTTGCTTATAATTGCGCTAAAAAATTGCTTAGTTAACAGGAGGAAAATTTTACAATGACAACAACAAAAATTGCACTAGGTGCATGGGCATGGGGTAATGATGGGACTTTCGGGCAGAATTTCACGGAGTCTGACTTGAGACCCATTTTTGACGCAGCTATGAAATCAGGTTTAAATCTCTGGGACACTGCATTTGTTTACGGAATGGGAAGATCTGAAGAGATTCTCGGCAAATTTTTGCGCACCGTTAAGCGTGAAAGTTATTTAATTTCTACAAAGTTTACGCCTCAATGTGCAAATTTAGAATCAGCTAATCCCGTTATTGACATGTACGAGCAGAGCGCAAAGAGACTCGGAACAGAATTTATTGATTATTTCTGGATTCATAATCCCGTCGGAGCTCCTGAATGGACAAAAAAATTAATTCCACTTGCTAAGAGCGGCAAAATCGGCAAAATAGGACTCTCAAATCATAATCTAGCAGAAATAAAAGAGGCTCAAAATATTTTAGAGTCAGAAGGCTTGAAAATTTCAGCGATCCAGAATCATTACAGCCTGCTTAATCGTTCGTCGGAAAATTCGGGGATTCTTGACTGGTGCAAAGAAAATAACTCTGAATTTTTCTCCTATATGGTATTAGAACAAGGCGCACTATCAGGCAAATATGACACTGCCCACCCATTTCCGGAAAACAGCGCGCGCGGACAAGTTTATAATCCCGTTTTAGCTGAGCTTGAAAAATTGAATCTCGCAATTAAGGAAATCGCGGACTCTCATAGTGTGAAAGTAGCTCAAATTCCCGTCGCATGGGCAATCGCAAAAGGGACTCGGCCAATTTTAGGAGTTACTAAAGTCAATCACGTTGAAGACGCTTTAAAGGCCGCAAATTTAGTGTTGAACTCAAGCGAAATTAACGAACTCGAAAAACTTGCAGATAACGCTAAAATTAATACAGTCAGAGTCTGGGAGAAGGAGATGAAATAATTTCATGAGAATTTTTGCGCTCGCTTTATTATTTGCTGCAATAGTTGTAAATTCTGCGTCTGCTCACATGATATACGCACCCGATAATAAAATTTTAAAGATTCACGTCGCATTACTTCAGGCCAAGCCCGGCAAAATGTCAGAAATGGCCGCAATTAGTTCTAGGACTGTCGCAAAATTTACGCCCTATGAGTCAGGATCTTACGCGCTTTACGGTGCATTAGACAAGAATAACCCCGATTTAATGCGAATTCTTGAAATTTACGAGAATGAAGACGCTTATCAAGTTCACAGATCTAGTGAAGGATTTAAAAATTTTATTCGTGAACGTGAAAATATTTTAGAGAGCCTGAATTTTATCGAGATTGAGCCTATAATTTTACAGCAAAAATCTAACGGAGTCGGCCATGATTATGTAATGAATATTTTTGACGTGAGATCTGACAAGTTAGACGAGTTTAAAAATTTAATGACTCAAGAATTTACGCGCGCAATTGAACAGGAGCCGGGAGTCTTAGGTTTATTCGCAGGCAATGAGAAGGGCGGCAAATCTTATAGAGTTTATACGTTTGAGATTTACGAGAATCAAGAGTCAAAACGAAAATATTTTGACTCAGAAAATTATATTAATTATAGAAAGAAGATTGATTCATTCATGACAGAACAAAAAGAAATTAATAACATGCCCGCAAATGTGAATTTAAGCGCAAAAGGTCTACACCTTGACCCATCACAGGCAAATTTAAGCGCGTTCCCTCTTGGAAATCCTAATGACGCATATGCACAATATTTTGACGGTAAAAGTTATCTCGCAATTCTCTCAAGTGAGCAGGTTTTTATCGCAAATGTTACTTTTGAGCCGGGCTGTAGAAATCACTGGCATATACATCACGCAAAAACAGGCGGCGGTCAAATTTTAGTCGTAGTAAACGGGCGCGGTTATTATCAAGAATGGGGCAAAGAGGCGCAAGAACTCAAACCGGGCGACGTTGTGAATATCCCCGCAAATGTCAAGCACTGGCACGGAGCAGCAAAAGACTCATGGTTTCAGCACTTAGCAATAGAAGTAGCAGGTGAAGAGACTTCAAATGAATGGTGCGAGCCTGTTTCACCTGAAGAGTATTCACGTCTTAAATGAGCGATAAATTAATTTTATATGTTCACGGACTGGGCGGGAGTCATTTAGAGTCTGAGCAATACAAAAAAATTTGTCCCGATTTTGATATTATAGGCGTAAATTATGATAGTTATTTGCCTTGGCTTGCTAGTGAGCAGATAAAAAATTTTTATGATAATTTGCGTGGACAATACAAATTTATTTACGTTCTTGCTAACAGTATAGGCGCGTATTTCGTAATGCTCTCATTGAAGGATTGCCCGCTCGTGAAAGCTCTATTTATTTCGCCCATTCTCGACATGGAAAATATTATTTTAAACATGATGGCTCATGCGGGAATAACTGAGAATTTTTTGCGCGAAAAAGGAGAATTTATCACGGACTCCGGCGAAATTTTATCATGGAAGTATTTATCTTTTGTGAGAGAAAATCCTATAAAATGGGACATCATGACAGAAATTTTATACGCTGAAAACGATAATATAACCTCGCGCAATATTATAAATAATTTTGTCAGTAATCATAATGCAAAACTCACAATCATGGAAAACGGTGAACACTATTTTCACACTGAAGAGCAGATTAATTTTTTGAATCAATGGCTAAGAAAGGCTGTGAACTCATGAAAAAATTTTTATTAGGAGTGTTAATTATAATGTCAATAAGTACATCAGCATTTGCAAATCTTGAAGAGTTCAGGGCGACCGATCCCGAATTTGTAGAATTCTTTACAAATTTTGCAGATATTGAAGTCCCGAATCAAACAAAATTAGACGCTAAGACTCGATATATGGCAATTCTTGCGACTCTTTTAGGCTGTCAGGGTATCGACGAGTTTAAAGCAATTTTGCCGGACGCTTTAAAAGCAGGTTTGACTCCGTCTGAATGCAAAGAAATAATCTATCAAGGCACGGCATATTTAGGAATCGGGAGGACTCGGCCATTTTTGAAAGCAGCTAATGAAATTTTTACCTCGTTAAATATAAATTTGCCATTGTCTGAAGCTGGAACTACAACGCCGGAAAATAGAATCTTGGCCGGTAATGAAGCTCAAGTAAAAATTTTCGGTGAAGGCATGAAAGGATTTCAAGACTCCGGCCCTGAAGACACAAGACACATAAATAAATGGCTTGCAGGTAATTGTTTCGGTGATTATTATACGCGTAAGGGGTTGGACTTAAGACAGCGCGAATTAATTACGTTCTGTTATATTGCTGCTCAAGGCGGCTGCGAGCCTCAATTAATCGCACATGCTAAAGGAAATTTCAACATGGGTAATGATAAAGATTTCTTAATTGATGTAATTTCTCAGTGTCTTCCCTATATAGGTTATCCGAGGAGCCTTAACGCTGTTCAATGTGTACGCAAAGCAGGTGAATAATTTATGAAATATATATTAATTTTCGCGTTTATATTAATTTTTGCGTCAAGTTCATTTGCTAATTCAGTCAGGGGCTATGATGATTTTGTTCTCGTCAAGGGCGGTGCTTTCTTAATGGGAAGTCCAGAGTCCGAAAACTGGCGCAGTGATGACGAATTACAGCACAAAGTAAATTTAAGCGATTTCTATATTTCTCGCTATGAAGTTACGCAAAAAGAGTATAAATCTTTAATGAATGAGAATCCATCGAGCTTTACAGGCGATAATAAACCTGTTGAGAATGTTTCATGGCTCGACGCGATAAAATTCTGTAACGCTAAAAGCAAATACGAGAATTTGACTCCAGTTTATGAGATTGACGGCGAAAAAGTAACATGGAATCTTGCTGCCGACGGTTATAGACTCCCGACTGAAGCAGAATGGGAATATGCATGCCGCGCGGGGACTCAGACTCCTTTCAATCTTGAACACTCAATCGGAGCAGACGAGGCAAATTTTTACGGCCATTATCCCTATGAAATTGAAGAAAATTATTTCTCACAAAGCAAATTATCAACTAAACCGGGAATTTATCGCGGTGAGACTGTGAACGTAGCCAGCTTTGAGCCGAATAAATTAGGACTCTATGACATGCACGGAAATGTCGCAGAATGGTGCTGGGACGTTTACGGGGCATATTCGAGTCAAGAGCAAAATAACCCGACCGGTTTAGAGTCAGGAACTCGGCGAGTCAATCGCGGCGGCGGCTGGAATGACTTTGCAAAAAATATGCGTTCGGCTTACAGAGCGGCGGCACCTCAAGAGAGAAAATTATATAATGTCGGCTTTAGGCTGGCACGGGGAGCAATAGGCA
>CAJOEQ010000017.1 GCA_905233515.1 uncultured Synergistales bacterium | reverse complement strand
GGGGGGGCCAGTACATATAAATTTAATCACTAGATATTCAGGATTAAATACGGAAAAACTCCCCGAACAACGAGTAATTAAACGCTACACAATTAATGACAAATGGCCGGATTTACCCAGCGGACGAATCGCAATCACAGCAGGCGGCCATAAAATTTGGAGCAAAGAATTAACACAATCAGTAGATAATTTCTGCGCCTCAAATGATGCAGTAGTTTTTGTAGATCACTCAAGCGGCTATCACGGCAAATATTCAGTACATGCTACACTCCCAGCAGCTCAATCAATGAGCAATACGCAAATTTTTGACATTGATTTATTGATTCATATCGGTCAAGAGTCAGGAGATTATATCGTCTACGGAAGATTCTTTAACGCAAAAGAAGTCTGGCGAGTCAATGAAGACGGCGAATTAAGAGACACTTTTCACAAGCTCACGAAAGTATTTCAGATTCCTGAAGAAATTTTCTTTGAGGCTTATTCAGACTTAGACGGGGGAATTTATGACGACTATTATAAACAATGTCAGGACGATATTAATGACGTTATGCAAAAAATTCCGGAGCTTCCATTTTCTAATATTTGGCTTGCTCAAAGAATGGCGCATAAGATTCCCGCAAATAGTTTCGTTCATTTGGGCTGCAGTAACACTCAAAGGGCATGGACATTTTTTGATTTTCCTGATTCAGTAATATCTATTGCAAATGTAGGCTGCAGAGGAATCGACGGGGCTTTATCGAGTGCGCTGGGAATGTCCCTCGTTAATCGCGATAAAATTCATTTTTGCATTCTCGGTGATTTGACATTTTTCTATAATTTAAACGCTCTTGGAAATAGAAATCTTGACAAAAATTTTAGAATCCTGCTAATCAACAACGGCGGAGGAGCTGAATTCAGATTATATAGTCATCCTGGGCAAATATTACTCGGCGATGACGCAGCTCCCTACGTAGCAGGAGCAGGACACAGCGGGAATAAATCACCGGACTTATTAAGGCATTATGCGCAGGATTTAGGCTTTGAATATCTCACAGCTTCCAACAAAGACGAGGCAGAAGAGTCAATTAAAAGATTTCTCACGCCTGAATTAACAGATAAGCCGATTTTATTCGAGGTCTTCACGGATTATCACGACGAAAGCAAAGCACTTGAATTAATCTGTAACAGCCGAAAAGAAGTAAAAACTATGGCAAAACAGGCAGCAAAAAGAGTCGTTAAAAAATTTGTTGGCCCGCGTGGAGTCAAAATTATTAAATCTCTCATGGGGAAAAAGTAACGAGGTGAGAAAATTTCATGAAAGTTTTAATACTTGGAGGCACCGGCGCGATGGGTACTCCTTTAGCGGAAATTCTAGCTGATAAAAATTTTGATGTTCATGTAACCAGCCGCAAAGAAAGACTCTCAACGCGTCAAAATCTTTCTTATATACTAGGTGACGCAAAAAATAATGACTTTCTACTGAAAATTTTGCAAGCTCATACGTGGGACGCTGTTATTGATTTTATGGTATATGGCACTGAAGAATTTAAATCACGAGCCGACATGCTTTTATCAGGAACTAAGCAATATATTTTTATCAGTTCCGCGCGGGTTTATTCTCGTTCTGAAGTGATGATAACTGAACAGACTCCGAGACTCTTAGACGTTTGCGAAGATAAAGAATATTTGCAGACTGATGAATACGCGCTGACAAAAGCAAGACAAGAAAATATTTTGCGTGACTCAGGCAAAAATAATTATACGATAATCCGGCCAAGTATCACTTATAATGACAGGCGTTTACAGCTGGGAGTCCTTGAGAAAGAAAATATATTTTATCGCGTTCTTCACGGGCGCAGTATAGTTTTTTCGCGGGACATTGCCGACAAAGTAACTACTATGACATGGGGCTATAACGTCGCAGAAGGAATCGCAGCGATAATCGGACAAAATGAGGCTTTATCACAAATTTTTCATATAACTGAGAAAAACGCCTATAAATGGTCTGAAATTCTTGATATTTATCTTGATGTCTTAGAACAGAAACTCGGGAAGAGGCCGCGCGTAGTGATGACTGATAAGAGTACTAGTTTTCTTTGCGGTAATAAATATCAGATAATTTATTGCAGATATTTCAACAGAAAATTTGACAACTCGAAAATTTCACGCTTTATAAATGAGTCGGCTTTTGTTGACGCTAAAGAAGGACTCAAAAATTGTCTTGCTAGATTCTTAGATAATCCGGAATTTAACGGCATTAACTGGACTCTTGAGGCAATTAACGACAGGGCGGCGGGCGAGATGGCTCAATTAAGTGAGATTTCAGGATTCAAGAATAAATTACGATATATTTTGCTTTATTATCATCTTGATTTTATCAGGAAAATTTACAGGCTTATAAAACGCTGCGTAAAGTAATAAATGCTGCATAAAAATTTTTGCGGGAGAAGTTTATTAATAGCTCCTCCCGTGTTAATTTGCTAATAATATTTCTTGAGAGTCTCGACTCTTGCGCGGGTTGCTTCAGTATAGGCCTCTTCAAAAGTATAGCCCTCATCACGCATTAATTTTCTTGCTGCCTTGTCTCGTCCTGATTTAATCCATTGACGCTGTTCTTTTCTGAGTTTATCAAATTCGCGGCCTGATAATACATCTTTCAAGTCGTCCCATACTTGACTCAATTCTCTATCAGCCTGTAAAAATTCGGGTGAATTCTTGCGTAAAATTTTATAATCAGCATCACTCAAAGCAAAGGCCGATCCGACTAGCAATAACACTAAAGCAAATGCACAAAATAAACGCTTCATTGATTAATTACCTCCTGACTCAGATTTACGAGATTTCATAAACGATAATATTATAAGTCCTAGCGCAATAGCAATTAATATACCTGAAATCAGCGGCCTGAATCTTACCCACGCAACTGCAATTACTATTAACGACCAAGCGAGACCGAGCAAGAAAGCAGCAAAGCCCGTTAAAGCTCCGATAATTGAGCCGATAAATGGTATTAAATCGCCTGCGACTGATAAAGGCCTGAATATAATAGAGAGACTCATAATAATTGCTAGAGTTCCAACGAGTCTAAGAATCCAAGACATAATTTTATTTGACGTTCTAGCATGTTCGAACATGTCGGACATTGAGACTCTGCCCATTTCAAGACGGCTGAAATTATATCCGTTAGTAGCTTTATATTGTGAGAAAGTATTTCCGGAAATTTGCGCAATTATAGAAATATCAGCGGGGAGAATTTGCTTGAAAGAAATTCTAACGTCGCCTATTTCAGGATTTGCAGGATTTGAGCCTAAATAAATAGTATTGCCCGATGTGTGAATTAAGCCGCGCTTGCTGCCCTGAACGAGTAAAAGATTTTGTGCTGCCCTTGCGTCAAAACTAGTGATATTAAACGAAATTTCGCCGCCTATTGAGTGAATCAGGAAATCAGGCAATTTATAAGCTCCGAAATTTACATCTTTTGCCCATATGTCAGCATCTTCAACTTTAGCAATTATTTTATTGCTATTTTTGTATGAAGGGTCTCTAAAATTTTGCGAGTCTACAGGCTCAGAAGTCCATTTTTTATTATAAGTATATGTCGTAATAGTCTCTTCACCGCCGCCGAGTTTTTTACGAGTCTCGCTCTCTTCGTGTTCTTCCCATTGATAAAATTCTACGTCTCTTTGAAGTTTTATAGCGTTAATGCTTATTTTGAAAATGGGATCCCGCAAAATTTCTTGAGTTTCTGCCCGTCCCGTAGCGTGAATTACTTGGCCGTTAAGTGATGAGTCAAGTGTGCTGATATTATTTATTTCTTGAGCTAAAATTTCAGCCTCACCGATTGCCCCTGCTGTCTTAAATGTGCGCTCTTCATTCCACCATAAAAGCCACGTGCCAGCACAAATTATTATAATTCCTGCGATTATGCCGGTAAATGATTCGCCGAGCCTTTGAAACCAGTTTTTGCTTGTAACTTCTGTATATGCCATTATATAAGCCTCCTTATAAAATTTACATGATTATATAATAAGCGCAAAAATTTTAGTGAATTAATAAAGCTCGTCAAATAAGCGCAAAAATAAATATAATAGTCAAGCAAAATTTTTATCATCTCGACGTAAAAACATGAAAGACTCAAACACGCACAAAAATAATATAATAATTAAGCAAAAATTTTAGTGTTTAATCTCAGCATAAAATCGTGAAAGACATAAATACTCGCAAAAAATTTCTATATTTATATTCTATAATAAACGCAAAATTTAATTTATATTTATCTGGGAGGTATGTATAAATGTCAATGTCTCTAAGTAATTTCATGTCAATAGCAGCTCTAGCAATGACGATGGCCGCAGCAACTCCGAATAATCCAGCAAATAACGTAGAAGTCTGGCAAGATCCGAATTATGATTTTACGCAGATACGCAAAATTTTTGTTTTACCAGTTGAAGCAAATCTTGAGGCCGGTCAAACTTTAATCCCTGAAAAGCAGCTAGCAAAGAATCTCGAATTATGGACGCTTTCAGGCATGAATTCAGCAATCAAAAAAGGCGCGGTAATTGTCAAAACTTTTGAAGATTTAGCTAAAGACATGAATTTTATCTACGGTGAATACGACGAAAATTTATTTTTCCAGCGAGCTTTAGAAATGGGCTATAAAGGATTTGTGCGAGTAACAATAAATCAGGCCTTCAAAACTGAACATATAGCCGAGTCTTATAGAACTTACACGGAATATCGCGAGATAGAACACAGAGACCGCTGGGGGCGATTAATAGAAGTTACGCGAATCCCTGAAGAACGCACGGAATATATACCCGCTCACGATGTAACGTATTTGCACACAGTTTGTCAGCCTCAATTATATTTAACTGAAGATCCGAACGGAGAATATAAGGCCGCAGCAGTCTGTACAATTTTCGGGGAATATCAGGGCGGCCAAGTGCTGGGAGCAGTTGAAAAAATTTTGAAGGCCTCACTAAAAAGTTTATTCACGTTCAAAAACGGCCTGAAACCTCGCAGAAGATAATATAATAAAAGCTCCCTAACTTTTTAAGCAAGGGAGCAATTTTTTTATTGTGCTATGAGTTTTGCAAAGCGCATTTAAGCTCTTCACCGTCAAGATTAACGCTGATAACTGACTCGCCCTCTGGTAATTTCTCAGACAAAATAAAATCAGCAAGTCTATCTTCTAACATTGATTGTATAGCACGCCTTAGGGGTCTAGCTCCGTATTTAGGTTTATAGCCTTTCTCTAAAATTTTAGCTTTCACTTCATCAGGAACAGAAATTTTTACGCCCTTAGTGTCAAGTCTTACTGATAAATCATCAAGCATATTATCAATAATTTTAAGCAGGCTTTCACGTGAAAGAGGCTTAAATACGGCCATCTCGTCAATACGATTCAAGAATTCCGGCCTAAAAAGTTTATTTGCCTCGTCGAGAATAATTTTTTTTGTGCGTTCCCAGTCGCGTTCACTTTGAGACTCTGCACTGATTCCAAAGCCTAAAGAGTTCCCCTGCTGGGCTTCTTTTGCTCCCACGTTGCTGGTCATGATTATGACAGTATTGCGAAAATCTACTTTGCGGCCTTGTCCGTCAGTTAATCGCCCGTCGTCTAGAATTTGCAGCAAAATATTAAAAATTTCCGGATGAGCTTTCTCTATCTCGTCAAATAAAATAACGCTGTAGGGTTTGCGCCTTATCATTTCGGTTAATTTGCCGCCGTTTTCGTGTCCTACATAGCCGGGGGGTGAGCCGACTAATTTAGAAACCTCGTGACGTTCCATAAATTCGCTCATGTCGATTCGAATCATAGCGTCTTCTTTACCGAACATAAATTTTGCAAGACATCTTGCAAGCTCAGTTTTTCCGACTCCGGTGGGTCCCATAAATAGAAAACTTCCAATCGGGCGGCGTTCATCTCTGAGTCCTGTTCTTGCGCGTCTAATTGCCCTAGCTACTGCACTGACTGCCTCATCTTGACCGATTAAGCGTTTAGAGATTTCTTCTTCCATTTTGAGCAATCTACTTGTTTCAGCTTCTGTTAATTGCTTGACTGGGACTCCGGTCTGCTCGGCAACTATTGAGGCTATATCTTCAGCTGTAATTTTGCGGCGTTCATTTTTCCGCGTATTCTTCCATTCTTTAAGAGCGTTATCTAATTCTTCAGAGATTTTATATTCAGTGTCTCGTAACTCCGTAGCTTTCTCATATTTTTCTGATTGGACGGCATCTTCTTTTTGTTTCTTAACAGAGTCTAATTTTTTCTCGATTTCTTTAATATAATCAGGAACTTCAAGCGATAATAAACGGGTTCGCGCTCCGGCCTCGTCAATTAAATCAATACCCTTATCAGGCAAAAATCTATCTTGAATATATCTTGATGATAATTTTGCTGCTGCGTCAATTGCCTCATCAGTAAATTCTACGTTATGATGATTCTCGTATCTGTCTTTGAGTCCCTGTAGAATCAAAACAGAATCATTTACGTCGGGTTCGTCGACTTGAATAGGCTGGAATCTTCTTTCAAGTGCTGCGTCCTTCTCTATATATTTTCTGTATTCGTCTTGAGTAGTTGCGCCGATAACCTGAAAAGCTCCCCTTGACAGCTCAGGCTTTAATATATTTGCTGCGTCCGTTGATCCTTCAGCATTGCCCGCGCCTATAATCGTGTGAACTTCATCAACAAATAAAATTATATCGCCCTTGCTGTCTGTTAATTCTTTGACGATTCGGCGTAATCTCTCTTCAAATTCACCGCGATATTTTGTGCCTGCTACAAGAGTTCCCATGTTTAACTGCACGATTCTTTTATTCTGTAGAGGTTCGGGGGCAGTACCTGACGCAATAAAGCGCGCAAGACCTTCAACAACCGCAGTTTTCCCGACTCCGGGCTCACCGATTAAAACGGGATTCGATTTCGTTCGACGACATAAAACTTGCATGACTCGTTTAATTTCTTTCTCGCGGCCTATAACGGGGTCAAGTTCTCCATTTTTCGCGCGTTCCGTTAAGTCAGTGCCTAAATTATCAAGAGTCGGAGTCTTTATCTTTACATTACGTTTTGAGTCATTTCCTGACGCAGTTGGAATATTAGCTTTTGAAGGATTGCCCGATAAGATTTCATTAATTTGTTTAAGCACAGCCATAGGAGTCAAACCCATTTTCTTAAATTGCTGAGCTGTCAGACCTGAATCATCTGCTAAGATTCCGAGTAAAATATGCTCAGTATCAACATAATTGACACCCATTTTGCGGGCTTCGTGCATTGCTAAATCAAGAGCTTTATTTGCGCGGGGACTCACTGGAAGATCTACGGGCTTTGTGAGAACATCCGGAGTATTTCCGCCGATTAATTCGCGAATATGTGCGGCCAATTCAGCAGGATTTACGCCTAAATTTTGCAGAGCTTGACAAGCTACACCGTCGCCCTCCTGAAGTAGACCAAGTAATAAATGTTCAGCTTCTACCATTGAATGACCCATATTTAAAGCCTCATGATGTGCTAATTGAATTACTCTTTTGCCTCGTTCTGTGAAAAATTGCCACATAAAAAATTTTTATCTCCCTTCTTATTATAATTATAAATATTATGACTCTATCAGCATTAAACTTGTGAGCATGTGCCTTAACATATCGGCGTTAATTTCTTTTCTTGTTGCAATATCAATATCATTAATTTGCGCTTGATTATCGGACTCTTTCAGCGCGATCTCAATTAAGAGTCTTTCTCGTCCTGTTATTAATTCTCGGTCCTGTAAATATTCTAATAAACGCTTGGCCTCATTGATTGAGATAGAATCCCCTATTATGTCGCTGATGTGTTCAGATTTTTGCTCGGGATTCGAACATGTTATCTTGAGAATCTTTATATAACCGCTCCCGCCCCGCCTGCTTTCGATTAAGTAACCTTGTTCGGGACTAAAGCGACTTCTAAGCACGTAATTAATTTGACTCGGTACACAGCCGAAAATTTCCGCTAATTCTTTGCGCCTAAGTTGTATAAAATCTTCGTCTTCTTGTTCGTCGAGCAAACTTAATAAATACTTTTCGATCTCACGCGTTAAATTATTATTCATGATTTTATTCACCTTCCTGAATTAATATTATATTTGCTAGGTCAGTGATAATCAATCATAAAATTTTTTTGTAGATAATTAAATTATTCCCCGCTGAACGAGTAAAATTCTGTCCTTGTCCTGTTAGTATGAATAAGCACTGAGCTTTGATTAAATTCTTTGATTAACTCATCAGATGCGGCGTGAACTTGTTTAATATTTGTATCGCTTAAATAAATTACTAGTGTATATTCATGAAAGATTTGCCCGTTTTCGTCCTTCCAGCCCCCTAATGCTTCAGTAATTGTGAATCCGTCAAAATATTTTGTTAGAATCTCATCGAGTTTATTTTTTGCCTCATCATGACTAAATACAGGATTGTTTGAGTCCTTATCATTTGTGCCGAGATAAATAATATATTGAACATCACCGGAGTTTTTTATTAGCATATAGCAGTTAAACCCAGCAAGACACACAGCAATAAACGAAATAATACACGTGAAAGCTGCAAATTTTTTTGACATTATAACGACCTCCATAAAAAAATTATCGCAATTATCACATAAAATAAAATTTCCGTGTAGAATCAGCATTATATTAATGGAGAGTGAATAAATTTTGAACATGAACGAAAACGAAAATATTTTAGAAATTTTACATTATCCGAACGCTATATTATTAAAGAAGTCCGAACCTGTAGAAAAATTTGATGACGAACTCAAAAAATTAATCAAGTCATTATTTGCTACAATGCATGCATCTAACGGCGTGGGACTGGCTGCTCCTCAAGTGGGTATACTCAAAAAATTAGCTGTAATTGAATACGAAGATAAAAAAATTGTCCTGATAAATCCTAAAGTTATCGAGAAAAAAGGCATTCAAGACGACGAAGAGGGCTGCTTGAGCTTCCCGGGAATTTATGCGCATGTTAACCGGCCTCAATGGGTAAAAATTGAAACTCTTGACGAACAGGGCAATAAACAAATTATCGAGGCTGAAGGCTACACGGCGCGGGCTGTCTTGCATGAAATGGATCACTTAGAGGGCAAATTATTTATTGATTATCTCTCAAATCTCAAGAAAAACGCGATCCGCAAAAAAGTTTCTAAGCACACAGGAGGCCATTTCTAAAATGTATTGGCTCATAGGGACGGGACAATTTGCGGCATTGTGTCTTGAGGGCTTGAATAAACGAGGCTTTAATTTCAGCAAAATTATAACGGGACTTCCTACTAAATCAGGACGAGGAAATAAAGAAATCCCCTCAGCAGTCGAAATAAAAGCAAATTCGCTCGGACTCGAAATAACACGAACGGGCAAATTATCAGATAATCAAGAATTAATTTCAGCACTTGAACGCGAAAACCCGGAAATAATTTTTGTGATTGATTTCGGTCAACTCATAAAAGAGCCTTTTTTGTCGCATATGTGTATAAATATTCACCCGTCATTATTGCCGGAATATAGGGGAGCTGCTCC
>CAJOEQ010000016.1:10530-14086 GCA_905233515.1 uncultured Synergistales bacterium | reverse complement strand
TAATACACTAACAATGACGCAAATTATCAGGATAAAGAGGAATTCACAGCGTCTCATGACAATAACCCCTCCTAAACAAAATTTTATTGAACTGTTTAAATTATAACATTTTAGAAAAAAAAAAAAAAATAAAGCCCCCTAGTTTTTTACTAGAGAGCAGGATTTCAGATCAGAAATAAATTTATATTTATGCGATAATTGCTTGTGCTTCCTGTTGAATTTGTTTGAGATGTTCAGGACTCACAAAACTTTCTGCGTATAATTTGCAAATATTTTCAGTTCCTGAAGGTCTTGCAGCACACCACCCATTTTGAGTCGTAACTTTCAAGCCGCCGATTGATGCATTATTGCCGGGTGCTTTAGTAAATTTCGCCGTAATTTTATCGCCTGCGAGTGTATCAGCTTTGATGTCTTCAGGTGATAATTTGCCGAGTGCTGATTTTTGCTCAGGAGTTGCGGGCGTGTCGATTCGTGCGTAAAAACTCGTTCCGTATTTCGCTTTGATTTCGTCATAATGTTGTGCTGGATTTTTGCCTGTTACTGCTGTGATTTCGCAAGCTAATAAATCCATAATTATGCCGTCTTTATCAGTCGTCCAAACTGAACCGTCCTTACATAAGAAAGAAGCTCCCGCGCTCTCTTCTCCGCCAAAGCCCATTGAGCCGTCAAGCAATCCTTCAACGAACCATTTAAAGCCGACTGGGACTTCACATAATTTGCGGCCAATTCCTTCTGTTACTCGGTCAATTATTGAACTTGATACAACAGTTTTGCCGACTGCTGCGTAAGGTTTCCAGCCTGTACGACTCGTGAATAAATGTTGAACTGCTACAGCTAAATACGCATTTGGATTCATGAGTCCTTGAGGTGTTACGATTCCGTGCCTGTCATAGTCCGTGTCATTGCCGAATGCTATATCATATGAATCTTTTAATTTGATTAAATTCGCCATAGCAAAAGGTGATGAGCAGTCCATTCTAATTTTGCCGTCGTGATCAGGGGGCATAAATGAAAATGTCGGGTCTAAATTGGGATTAACTACTTCAAGATTTTGAATCCCGTAAATTTCCGCGATTGGCTTCCAGTAATAAATTCCCGAACCGCCTAAGGGATCCGCGCCGATATGAAGTCCTGATTTTGCGATTGCTTCCATGTCGACAACTGTAGCGAGTGCCTTTACATAGGGAATAACATAATCCATAAAATGAACGTTATCAAGTTTAATAGCGCGTTCAAACGGGACTCTCTTGATTGATTTAAATTCGCCGGACTTGATTAATTCATTCGCCCTGTTTTGAATTTTGCTTGTGATTTCGGGGCTTGCTGGGCCTCCGCTCGGCGGGTCGTATTTGATTCCTCCATCAGTGGGCGGATTGTGTGAAGGAGTTATTACCATTCCGTCAGCTTCTTTATTGCCGGGAGTCCTGTTATGTTCGAGAATTGCGCGTGATACAACAGGAGTCGGAGTCGGTGCAAAATTTTCCTGCAAAATTATATCTACTCCGTTTGCTGCTAAGACTTCAACGCATGTTCTCATAGCCGGCTCACTCAATGCGTGAGTGTCTGCTCCGATATAAAGCGGGCCCGGTATTTTCTCGGCTGTCCTGTGTTCGTAAACGGCCTGAGCAATTGCCATAATATGAGCCTCGTTAAAGCTGTGAAGGGCTGAACTTCCGCGATGTCCTGACGTTCCAAAGGCGACCTGCTGAGTCTTGTCATCAGGATTCGGGGCGAGCGTGTAATAATCGCTGATTAAAGAGGGAATATTTACTATTTTCTTTTCCTGCATAAAATAGACCTCCGTTCATGATAAAAAATTTTATTTATATGTGAATATCAGAATTATACATTAAACGCCCCAGAATGTTACACCCCTTTTTGTGCCTTCGTAGAATTCTATAATATGCTGAATTTCAGGTATATAGTCGGCTTTGTGCTTTAATGCGTAATTAAGTGAGTCCGTGAATCTTGAATCTTTACGATAAAGCCACCGATAAAATTTATAGATTTCTTTGCGAGTCTCACTTGTAAAGCCCGCGCGCTCAAGTCCGACTTTATTCAAACCCGTTAATCTTAAAGGATCGCCCGACGCTAAAGTATAATGCGGAATATCTTTCACGACTCTATAAAGCCCGCCTATCATGCAAAATTCGCCGATTCTCACAAATTGATGGACTCCAGCCATGCCGCCGAAAACTGTATGACTTCCTACACTTACAAAACCTGAGAGACCGACTTTATTAGCGACTGTTACATGATTTCCGACTTTGACATTATGAGCAAAATGCACGCCGTCCATTATAAAACAGTCATCGCCTACAACTGTCTCATTTCCTTCACCGGTTGCGCGGTTCATTGTAACATTTTCGCGGATTAAATTATTATTGCCGATTCTCAAGTAAGAAATTTCGCCTTTGAAGCCGTGATCTTGAGGATCTCCGCCGAGCGCAGTATATTCACAGATTTGGCAATTTTCACCGATTGAGACATAATCATGAATGCTGACATAAGCCCGTAATTCAGTATTTGCGCCGATTTTTACGTGAGAGTCAATCATACAGAAGGGGCCTATAATTACTCCGTCATCTAATTCTGCTTTACTTGATACTATTGATGTAGGATGTATTTTAACGCTCAAAACTTTTTAAGCCTCCTTTTTTTCCGGTTTTGTGAGAGTGCTGCCCAGCATAAATAAAAATTCGCCCTCTGCTACTATTTCGTCATTCACATAGCCTGTAACTTTTGCTTTACCTGAAGAGCTGCGTACTTTGATTAATTCAGCTTTTGTAACGAGTTTATCACCGGGCTTAACCGGCTTTCTAAATCTAGCGTTATCTACTCCAGCAAGAAATGCTATTTTGTTGAGTCCTTCTTTACCGAGCTTGAGTCCTACCATTACAGAAGCGACTTGTCCCATGCTCTCAAGAATCATAACGCCCGGCATTGTAGGATCTCCCGGGAAGTGTCCCTGGAAAAACGGCTCATTGATAGTAACATTTTTATAGCCGGTTATATGCATGTCATCATATTCTGTGATTCTGTCGACCATTAAGAACGGATAACGCTGCTTTAAAATTTTCATGATTTCTAGTATGTCAAGCATAAAAAATTAATCTCCTCTCAGTTTTTGCGCGAGTTTCAGGTGTAATTCATGGCCTGCTCTCACTGCTATTATATGTGCTTTCAAGGGGCGGCCTATTGCTGCTAAATCCCCTGTTAAATCTAAAATTTTGTGCCGGACGAATTCATTTGCAAATCTCAGACCCCCTGCTGCTTTGATTCCTGACTCTGCGATTACTACTGCATTATCAAGCGAACCGCCTAACGCCATATTATGAGAACGCAAATAATTTATATCTGACTCATATGCAAAAGTCCTCGCGCTCGCAATCTCGTTAAAATAATTTTCAGGCGAATAATCATAATCAAAAATTTGCGCACCTATATATTTATATTCAACTGTATAAGTTATGTGCAAATTCTCACAAGGGAAGGCCGCTATAAATCTTGTTTTATCATCACTTGAAATAATAACAGGTTCTGAAATCTCAAGAGC
>CAJOEQ010000016.1:0-10520 GCA_905233515.1 uncultured Synergistales bacterium | reverse complement strand
ATTATCTCATCACAAATAATTTTTGCACAGCCGTCCAATGCGGGCATTTCTCCGCCTTTAACTGTGAGTTTCACTCCTGACCAGATTCCAAGACCTGCTAAACCTGATAAAACATGCTCACACGTTTTTATTCTTGAGTCATCACTGAAAATATAATCAGATCCCCTATTAGTGCCAGAAAGTTTAAATTTTCTTAGAGGCAGCTCGTGAATTCCATTACTCATTATAATTTCAGGCGACTCACTGGGCGAAATTACTAACTCGCAATCTTGGCCGGAGTGAAGTCCGACACCCTTTAATATTATTGTCCCGTTAAGCGTCATTTTTTTGCAATTTTTTCTCCAACATTCTCACACGTTTATACAAAGCCGGTAAATCTGCAGCAAGAACGAGCGCGCGTTTTGCCTCATTATGATTTCTAGCTGGGAATCCTGAGACTATAGAGCCGGGCATAATATCATTTGTAACGCCTGAACGACCGGCAATAATTACGCGTTCCCCGATATGAACGTGATCTGTTATGCCTGCCTGAACTGAAATTGTAACGTTGTCATCAATAATTGAACTTCCTGCGATTCCTGACATTGAGCAAATAATACAATTTCGCCCGATTTTCACGTTATGGCCGATTTGAACTTGATTATCAATTTTTGTGCCGCTGCCTATAATAGTGTCATTCATTGCGGCTCGGTCTATAGTTGTGCAGGCTCCTATTTCGACGTTATCGCCGATAATTACTCCGCCGGTTTGAGGGATTTTAGTAATCGAGTCATTTTCACGGACAAATCCGAATCCGTCACAGCCTATTACAGCACCGGAATGAATCAAGCAATTTTTACCGACTTTGACATTTTTTAATAATACTGCGTGAGGTTCTATAATGCTGCCTGACTCGATTATGCAATTTTCACCGACAAAAGCGAACGGAGCAATATATGAATCACTTGCAATTTTCGCACTGGAATCAACATAAGCCCGTGAGTCAATTCCCGTTAATTTTTCCTGTTCAGGAGCGAATAAAGCTAATAATTTAGGCAATAAAGCGCGCGGATCTTTGCAGGAAATGCCATCACGTTTATACGAGAAAAAATCTTTTTTTGCGGCGATTGCTATATCAGGGCTTAAATTTTCGATTGCCTTAGAGTCCCATATCACACATAGCGAGTCTTGATCCGAATCTTCAGGGCTTGAAATTCGCTTTATATCGCGTTCAGGATTGCCGACAACACAAATTTTTGAATCATTTAATTTTGCAGCTATTTCAGATAATAAAATAATAATCTCCTCCTAAAAAATAAAAATTTTTATAAATGCCACATACCTCTAAGGCCGATTTTGTCATTGTTAGAGTCATTATAATAAATCTCAATAGAAACATGCTCATCGATTCTATAACCGATTGCGGCCTCATGCTGCTTTAAATTTGGACTCCAACGCCACCAGCCATAAGGACGGCGAATTTTTACGGGTATATATTGAGCTCTGATAAAGTATTCATTTTCAGGCCATTGAACTTCAACGCCAGCCCAGAAATTATTAAATAGTTCAAATCTTGCTCCGAGTCTGCGTGTCAAGTCAAAATCATTCAGTGAAAAAATTAATTCCGCGTAAATTTCTGCCCAGTTCAAGTCCGGCCTGTAACCGAAAAAAATACCTGCTTCGGGATATTTGCCTTCAATGCCTGCATAAGCTGCTACCCACATTTGAAAAGTGAATCGCTTGCTGTCAACATTTGCATTTATTCCTGAAATTTTACCGGGGGAGAAATTTATATTTACATCAGCTTTTAAATTTTCGACTGAGTGTTTATCTTCTAAGAATTCACGGGCGGCGCGTTCGATGTCGTTTTTATGGAGTTCTGCCCATTTTACGGGAATCCCTATTAACGGCGCGAGTTCAGGAAGTAATTTAGCTTCTAAATCAGATCTAAACATTGACGGAATCGTCCGAGAATACAAAGCGGGTTTTACTGCTAAAATCATATCGGTGCCGGGTCTGAAATTTATATTTATAAGCGTTGAATTTTCTGATAAAAAAATTTGCTGCGAGAACTCCCAGCCGGGCAATTTATTATTAATTATTTTGCTGACAGCTTCTTTCAGTGCCTCATCTGACCATGTAAAGGCATTTTGCGGCAATTCTTTCACGAGATCAAAAATTTCTACGTCCATGCTTGCTATATCGCTGTTAAACCATTTCGCGGCCATGTTTCTTAATTCAGGAGCAATTAATTTTATTTCAGGCTTAATCATTTCGCTTTTAATGGGAGAAAAATTTACTTCAGGTGAGTTATTTACAAGTTTGACTCTGACTGAATAGCCGGTAAAAAGTCTTGACGCTACAAGAGTCAAAGTTCCTTCCCTGTCAATTTCGGGCGAGTCAGGAATCTCCGACCATACAGCCGAAAGACTCCGAGTTACTGCGCTTTCAAGCCAAGCGGGGACTCCTGAGACGCTCAAAGCATGACAAGGACTCGAGAAGGAAAAAATCAGCGCAAAAATTATTATTACATTAAAACATTTCGCCGAATCCGAAATAAGTTTTGCTTTCCTCTTCACCGTGAGCATAATCAACTCTAAGATTTCCGAACGGAGTTTTTACTCTTACACCGATCCCGTAATCGTCGTGATAATCATTCCAGTTAAATGACTCGTCAGCGTTGCCTATATCGTAAAATGCTACAAGCGATAACATTTGATTAACAGGCATTCTTATTTCAAAATTGCCGAGAAACATATTACTGCCCTCAAATGAGCGTGAGTTATAGCCTCGTAAAGAACTCATGCCGCCGAGTGAATATCTTGCAAACGCGGGTAATTCGTCCTTATTAGATGAGCCTATTCTGAGTCTTGCTGCAAATAATAATGGATTCTCGTCCGTCCAGTTAAAATCATTGTCAGTTATTCCGGCAGCAATTTTATTGAGTGAGGCATAAAATCTCGCTTGAGTCCAGTATTTAGTGTAACTGAAATCACCGCCTAAAGCCTCGACAGCCTGTTCGATTCCGATCTCCCAGACAAAACCTTTAGGATATGAAGCGTAAGGATCTAATTTATTCAATGTGAGTAAAAGCTCAAAAGTTTGATTATTGCCCTGCCATATAGTCAAGTCATCAATATAACCGGGTACAGCGTTATGAATGTCATCATATTCTGCGTGCTGATGTCTTGCAGTAAAAAACCAGCTCCAATCTTCATTTGAGAATTTTTTGCCGATTCCTGCGAAAACTGACCAGCTTTTTTCGTCAAAATCAAATTGGCGTTGTGCTTTCTTGTAATAATATCTGTCGTCATAAGTTAAATAACGCGCGCCGACTCTCCATCCGAAAGTTTTTGAATCCATATAGGGATTTGACACTGTGAGCCAGTAGCTTGCTTCTTTACCTTCATTAAAGCCGACTTGCAAGTTTATAGCTTTTCCGCCTAAATTTGTCTCGCTGTAAGTCAAACCGCCTGCTAATCCGCTTTCAGAACCGTACGCAACATTTAAGCCGATTGAGGCCGTGCGTTTTTCTTTGACCGTCAAAATTAAATCAACAGTATCATCAACATTTTCGGGAATATCAAAATTTACGTTGACATCTTCAAAGAATCCCATACCCTGCAATCTGCTTAATTGATGCCTGAATCTGGTAGCATTGAAAATATCGCCTTTTTCTATTTTGATTTCGCGCCTGATTACGTAAGTTTTTGTGCGTTTATTGCCTTGTATAATTACATCGCCGACTTTAGGCTCTAAAATTGTAACGTAGATATTACCGCCCTGAATCTGAACATCTGAGACTCTGACCATAACATAACCGTCTTTGTGATAGCGTTCTTGGATTCTGTCTAAGTCATTGCGGAAAAATGTTCTGTTAAAAACTGTTCCGACCTGCGAGAAAACATCTTCCATTAATTTTTCGCTCGTATAAATAGTATTGCCGGTGAAATTAATAGATTCAATAATTGGATTTTCCTGCACAGTGAACTCAACAGCAGCCCCGCCGCCTTCAGGTTTTAAATCTACATCGACGAACGAAAAAAAGCCTTGATCGTAAATTGCTTTTACATCTGATTGAATCATATCGCGGCTTAAAAATTTGCCCGGTTTTGAGTCGACGACATTTAATATATACTCGCTTGTGATTTGTGAGTTACCAGTTACTCCGACTGAAGTAATTTGTATTTCCGGGACTTCTTCAGCGTTTGCAGCTATAATAAAACTTGATATAAATATAGCTATCAACGTAAATATAAAAATTTTCTGCCTCATAGTTAAATTTGATTCTCCCCTTCTCGATTTTATGTGATTAATTTATTTATTATTTATAATTACAGTCTTGTTACCTTTTAAAGCTCTTTCTCCCGTCTGCATTAACGTAAAAACTTGATCATACGGAACTTTTTTATTAACTGCCTGAACTTGATTAACAGGTGCGGGCTTTATTGCTGCTTCTTCTTTAACGGGCTTATTTGCGAGTCGTTTTGCTTTCTTAACGGGTGCGGGTTTTTTCTCGATTTCAGCGGGTGAATCCTCACGAATTATTATAACCGGTTCAGCGAGGACTATTTTATTTGAGTCTTGATTTATTTCAGGCAATACAGGAGTCAATTCTCTTGAAATAGGCGCAACCGAGAATAACACGATTAATAATGCGAGAAATAAAACGCGCGAAAAAAGCTCAAAAAATTTTGTGAACGGGTTAATTTTGACTCCCGAACATTTTGTAAAAACGTCTTGGCGTAAAACCTCCAAATCTGCACGGGCGCATTCAGCATCCATTAAAGCAATTTCCATAGCCCCCTGACTGTATGAACTTTTCAAACGCTCAAGCCATCGGACAATTCCCGCAACTCTTTTATCTACTACTGCATGTCTCAAAAAATTTTACACTCCTTTATTATTGCGCGAGACCCAGCCAGCCCCGAATTTTTGCTATTGCTGCACGTCTCAATCTATAAACATGGCTGACATCTAATTTTTTCTCCATTGCTACATCTTTAGGCTTTTTGCCCTCGAAAAATAATGCTGAAACAATTTCGGCCTCTTTTCCGTCAAGTTTCTTGATACTCTGAGCAACGTCAAGCCACTCATCATTATTATCACTGTCTAAGTCATTTTCTTCGGCTATAACAAGCCACTCATCAGGAACAGGAAGGGGGGCTTTTTTCTCGCTGCGTTCTAACATGTTTATAATTTGCCCGTGAATCTTATGATATGCATATGTCGAAAATTTAAATTCTCGTTCTGGCTCAAATTTATCAACTGCACGAATAAGAGCTAACATGCCTTCTTGAATAATATCCTGCTTTAATTCGTTGTCATTGACGTGAATCTTCCCGGCAATCCAGAAGACAAGCGGCCTATAAGCGACAATTAATTCTTCACGAGCATCAATATCACCCTGTGTGCAAAGCTGCCATAAATTTTTCTCGTGTTCAGGATCTAGGCTCATATTGTTACGCCCTCCCAGACCGGCATTTTTACGCCTGACTCGCCTGCTCTTACGTGTAAATCATCATTCGAGAATACAAGACAGGGACGGCCTTTACGCATTTCAACGCCGCTAATCGCACAATTAGACACGTCCATATTCCAAACTTTATGAGGATTCAAGCCGGTGAAGACAGCATATAAAGCTCTCATTATTCCGCCATGAGAGACAACGACAATATTTTTATATGAACCGTCTAAGAAAGTTTTTACAGCGCGTGAAAGTCTTGTATAAATTTGCTCCCACGTCTCAGCACCTGCAGGAGGATTAAAAAATGGATCTGCCCGCCATTTTGCAAAATTTTCGTGCTGTTCCCGTTCAAGTCCTGCGATTGATTGACCTTCCCAGCTTGCAAAATTTATTTCCTGAAGTTCTGCTAAAACTATAGGCTTTATATTTACGCGTTCTCCTATTGCGTTTGCTGTGTATAAAGCTCTATCTAACGGGCTTGTGTAAATGACTTCAGGCGGCCAAGACTCAAGTCTCAATGCTAAAGAATGAGCCTGCCTTTGCCCCTCTTCTGTGAGCTGAACATTTGTCCGACCCTGAAAGCGGTATTCTTTATTCCATTCGGTTTGGCCATGCCGCGCAAGGATCACGCGACGAGGTGTATTATTATTATCTGCCAATTTTTTCAGCTCCTCCTGACCTGATTATTTTATTTAGTAGTTATACTTAACGATTTTATTTTACGTAATTATAGCATGTAAGTTTTTCACTATGTGCGATTATTACACGAACACAAGAAATATTTATTTTTGCGAATGATTTTATTTAGTGCAGAGTCGCAGATTTTACGGAATAAGAAATATTTTGCGATATTGTACGAGAAAATAAAAATTTACGTGAGTTTATGCGAATGAAAATATATAGTGTAGAGTCGCAAATTTTGCAAGACAAGAATTATACACGCAAAATATATTTGAGTTAACGCGAAATAAAAATATATAGTGCAGAGTCGCAGATCACATGAAATATAAATAGCATGATATTATCAGGTATAAAAAATTTATTATCAAGAAAAATTTTGTTGATATAAATATATAATAAATATAAATAAGGAGGCTTTTATACTTGCTTGAGAAAATAAATTTACAGCTCAGACCTGAAGAAATAGCGGCCTTGAATTTAAGAGAGCTTTACGGGCAATACGGCTATTCATTTTACAGAATGAGCAGATTTGAAGAGTATGATTTTTACGCTGATAAAAAGGATTTCTTGACGACTGGCAAAATTTTAACTTTCACGGACATTAACGGCAAATTAATGGCTTTGCGTCCTGATGTAACACTTTCGATAATTAAGCACATTAAAGAAATCCCCGGCCAAGTTCAAAAATTTTTTTATGACGAGAAAATTTACAGAGTCCCGAAAAACGCAAATAATTTCAGGGAATTATCACAGGTCGGAATTGAATTTATAGGCGCGCTTGACTCGAAAAATATTCATGAAATTATAGATCTTGCTATAAAGAGTCTTCAAATTTTATCGAACGGACGGCGTTATGTTCTAGATATTGCAGATGCTGGATTAATCGCGAAATTTATAACTCATAATAAACGCGCAATTATGAAATGTATATCAGGAAAAAATATTCACGGACTCAGAGATTTAAACGCTCCCGACGAAATTATAAAGCTCATGACGGGCGAAAATATACCGGCTGAACTCGAGAAAATAAAAACTTTTTATCCTGACATAATAAATATAGACTTCTCAGCAGTAACTAATTTAAATTATTACAATGGGATAATTTTCCGCGGTTTCATTGAGGGAGTCCCTGACAGTATTTTATCGGGCGGACAATATGATAATTTGCTGCACTCAATGGGATATAAATATTCTCAAGCTATGGGCTTTGCTGTTTATCTTGACTCACTGGAGGCGGTTATAAATTGATTAATATAGCGTTACCTAAAGGAAGACTCGGCGTAAGAGTATATAAATTATTTGAAGAGGCCGGCTATGAGTTCACGGGAATTCTTGATAATAATCGCAAATTAGTTTTTGAGAATAAAAATTTAGATATGCGCTGCTTCTGGGTTAAGCCTTTTGACGTTCCTGTTTATGTAGAGAGAGGGACGGCTGATATTGGCTGTGCTGGCAAAGATATTTTACTGGAACGCAGTCCTGATGTTTACGAACTTGCTGATTTGAAAACGGGATTTTGCCGCATGGCAGTAGCTGCTAAGAATGATTTTATTGACGATGAGTCAAAAATTTTGCGAGTCGCTACTGAATTCCCGAATATTGCGCAGAATTATTATTCAAGTCAGGGACGCGAGATTGATATTATAACTTTGCGGGGATCTCTAGAACTTGCGCCGGTGCTGGGACTCTCTGATGTTATAGTCGATATAGTAGAAACTGGCACAACTTTGCGAGAAAATAATTTACACGTAATTAATTATATTGCTGATTTGAGCGCAAGACTAATTGCTAACAAGTCGGCTTATAAATTCAAATGTGCAATAATTGACGAGATTATAAAAAAGTTATGCAGTAACTAGTTAAAGGAGGCTTAATAATAATTGATAACGATAACTGATTCAAACAATTTTTCACGCAATGACATAAAAACTCAGAGTCCCGACGTGAGCAAAAATGTAAGTGATATAATTGACTCCGTCATAAAACAAGGCGACAAGGCAGTTATTGACTACGAAAAAAAATTTGACGGTGTAGAACTTGACTCGCTTTTAGTGAGTGACTCAGAAATCCAAGACGCTATAAACTCACTCGACAGCAAATATATTGACATGCTCAAACGAGCAGCAAAAAATATTTATGAATTTCACTCTAAACAAGTCCGAACGGGATTTATTTATTCAGATAAAGAGGGCGTTATACTCGGTCAAAAAGTTATACCGCTTGAAAGAGTCGGCCTTTATGTTCCGGGCGGTACTGCTTCTTATCCGTCAAGTGTCTTAATGAACGCAATTCCCGCAAAAATAGCCGGCTGTGATGAAATTTATATAGCGACTCCACCTGAAATTAAGCCGGAAATTATAGCAGCTTCTCAAATTGCCGGTGTAGATAAAATTTTCAAAATGGGAGGGGCTCAAGCAATCGCAGCATTTGCATACGGGACTGAATCAATTAAGCGCGTTGATAAAATTGTAGGGCCCGGAAATATTTACGTAGCTGAGGCAAAACGTCAAGTATTCGGAAGGGTTGCTATTGACATGATAGCGGGACCGAGCGAAATTTTAATAATTGCCGACAAAAATAATTATCCTGCTCATTTAGCGGCTGACATGCTGGCACAAGCTGAACACGATAAACTTGCGACTGCAATATTAATTACAAATTCAAAGCGTCTCGCAAAAAGTGTAGCCGACGAAATCGAAATGCAATTAATGAATCTCAAACGCAAAGAAATAGCCCGCGAGTCAATTAATAATAACGGGAGAATTATTCTTGTTAAGAATCTTGACGAGGCCGTTAATATCGCGAATAAGATCGCACCTGAACACTTAGAATTATGCGTAGAAAACGCTTTTGAATGGATAACCGCCGGAAAAATTCGCAATGCAGGATCTATATTTTTAGGGCGAAATTCTCCGGAGGCACTCGGTGATTACTACGCTGGGCCAAATCATACACTTCCGACAATGGGAACTGCTAGATTTTCGAGTCCTTTATCAGTCGATGATTTTATCAAGAAATCGCAATTTATTTATTACACTAGTGAAGCATTAAATCAAGCCTCACAGGATATAGAAGATTTTGCTATTTCTGAGGGACTCACAGGTCACGCAAATAGTGTAGTGATTCGCAGGCCGTGAAAATTGTGATATAATGCAACTGTCAGAGAGCAAGAGGGGCTTAATGACAAAAACGATCTTAGAAACAAGAATTTACATGAGGAGGTCATTATTATGGCAAAAGCAGTAGTAAATCAAGATGCGTGCGTAGGTTGTGAATCATGCGTGGGAGCTTGCCCGGTTAGTGCAATTTCTGTTAATGACGGTAAAGCAAGCGTTGATGCAGGGACTTGCGAGCGCGATTTCACAGTAAAAAATTTTTAAGCACATAATTATTTAAAATTTGTAAATTACAGGCCGATAGAGTATTTATTACTCTGTCGGTTTTATTTTTCCCATTTTACCCGCTTATAAATCAATATTCATGCGATAATTAATAAAAATATTCATTCAAGAAAGGGAAAATATTTTAATGCCGGAAAATTTTATTATTTCGCCTGAGACTCCCAAAGGACAGCGAGACGCAATTAATGCCAGCGAAAAAATTATCACAGTCGGTGCAGGTGCAGGAACGGGCAAAACTTGGGTGCTTTCAGGGCGTTATGTTAGATTAATCGTGAATGATGATTTACTTTTACCGCGCGACATTTTGACTCTGACTTACACGGAGGCCGCAGCAGGTGAGATGAAATTACGCATTGAAGATAGATTAAAAGATTCTGCAAAGTCAATCACAAATTTAGAGAGAAGGCGCGAAATTCTTGACGGTCTTGCTGAGTCTTGGATTTCTACGATTCATTCATTTGCAGCGAGATTAATACGAGAGTCAGGGCTTTCACTTGATATTGACCCGGGCGCGTCCGTTATAAGCACTCAACAGGAACAAGATTTCTGGGACAATATAAGAAACGCTTTAGAATTCGCGAATTTAAGACAGCTTGCGAGGGCTTACGGTGATAAGACTCTGCAAAAAATTTGTGACTCACTTGATAAAGATGATTTATTGAGTTCAGCTGTTAATAAATGGAAGTCGGACTCATTAAGCAATCTTGCAAAAAATACCGCTGAATTACAGGCCTCACTCGGTTATTCATGGGAAGATATGCTAAACTGGGCAAATAATGACGAGTTACAGGACAAAGCAAAATTGCTCGTTAAAAATTTAATGCTCAATGAGTGGCGCGAAATATGGGAGCTTTTCTCAAATATGAATCTTCCTAAAGCAAAGAGCACTAATCAATCAGGTCAATTATTAAATAATTTGCTTGAATGGCAGCGATTACGCAATCCCGACGAGGAAAATTTACAAGATTTCTACAGAGCTATATTTAATATCA
>CAJOEQ010000015.1:22553-23628 GCA_905233515.1 uncultured Synergistales bacterium | reverse complement strand
GTAATGAAACTTATTTATACACAGGGTGTGTATCTAGATTGCTCTTAATAGAAGATTTGTTAAAAAAAGATCTTTCTCATAAGGCAATAGTAACGTATCAGATATATAAACGTTATCAAGGCGGAGCAGTGGAAAAAGTACTTGAAAATATTGTGAAGGCCTCAATGAAGAGTCTATTTACCGGGAAAAAGAAATAAATATATACTCTCGCCTTCCTGCTCCCTTCTCAAATCTGAAGAGGGGGGAATTTTTTTATTTATACACGCAAAATATATAAATACCTGATAGAATTTATATGCACTCATTAAAAAATTTTAACAGGGAGGTTTTTATTTATGAAGCGTTATCGTTTTATCGTGATGTTGTTAGTACTCACTGCAATATTAATTTGTCCTGCACTCGCATTTGAAGAAGTTGATCATACTGCGACTAAGGACGACTCAGCACCTGCACCCGCAAATAATCCGCCGATTGTTACTCAGAAAGAAAAGGGGCTTGTTGACTGGACTAATAATTACGTCGAGGCCACCGGAATGGCAGTCGCTCCAACTGGGACAAAAGGCGCACAGGCAAAGGCACTCGCAAGACGGGGGGCAATGCTTGATTTACAAAGAAATTTGCTTGAATTCTTAGTCGGTGTACAGATTGACGCTGATACTCGCATGGAAAATTTTATGGCTGAAGATAGAGTCAGATCCGAACTTCACGGAATAATCAGAAATGTTGAAGCTACCAGCGGAGAATGGGACGGCGAGTCTTACGTCATGAAAGGCAGAATAAAACTCGGACAAATAAGAACTCTCATCGCTCCCAGTTTACCGCCCGCACCTGCTGTATATCCTGAAGTCGGAGCTACTCCCGATATTACAATTTATGAAGAGCCAGAACCCGCCCCCGCACCTAGAGCACCGAGAAAGCCCAGCACCCCCCGAAAACCTACAGGAAAGAAAGCAAGATATACGGGACTCGTAATTGATGTAAGACATTTGCCCTATGTGCCTTCTATGACTTTTCAGGTCTATGACGCTAATGGCCGCGCTGTTTACGGAATGAATTTTGTTAATCGTTCGAGCTT
>CAJOEQ010000015.1:4126-22452 GCA_905233515.1 uncultured Synergistales bacterium | reverse complement strand
TCAGCAGCCGCACAAATTCGCAGCAGTTCTTATGACTTCAGGAAGGACTGCAAAGTTATTATAGTCAGCAGGTAATTTATAATGAAACGTGCTTTATCACTTTTTTTGCTTGCAATTATTCTCACTGCGTCGGGAGTCGGTACTGCTCCAAAGGGTGTAAATCCTTCAAGAGCTAGGGCAATGGCTCGGCGCGGTGCTATTCTTGATCTACAAAAAAATTTACTGCGCAAATACAGCCGGAATCACAAAGGCTCAATAAGCGGCTTTATGAAACATGTAGAGATCTTAGAAGGCGAATGGGACGGCAAAACTTACACAGTTAAAGGCCAGTTAAAATTATCGAGGTGAGAAAATGAAAAAATTTTGTGTGCTTTTACTCGCTTGTCTTGTAATAATTTCCTGCGTTATTCCTGCTTTTGCACGAGTCATAAATCAAAACGGTTATTATATCGTCGATGATGCGGAAGGTTACGCTCCTGTCAGAAATGGCCAGAAAAAAGCGGCTCGTGATGAGGCTTTGAGAATGGCATATCGCGACGCACTGGAGAAAGCAATCGGAGCGTGTGTTACTGGAATTACAGAAATGGAAAATTTCGCGGTTACTCAAGATAAAGTATTCTCAAAAACTCGGGGACTCGTGAAAGATTTTAAGGTCTTGAGCGAAAAAGTAGATCAAGACGGCGTATTAAACATTATAGGTAGCTGCAGAGTCGAAGAGAAGGCACTTGACGGCGTTCTTGGCCCTGAAGTTATAGCTATGATAGGTCATCCCCGAATCATGATTTTAATCGATGAGACTATAGAAGGGGCGGCACCGTTTATTTCTACGACTGAAAGCGAATTATTACGAATTTTTGAGCGAGCGGGATATTTAATCGTTGATCCTGATCAAGCTAGAACACTTTTACACTTGAATCCTTCACAAGCATTTGATGACCCGTTAAAATTGTCAGAAGCAGCAAAGACTCTCAGAGCTGATATTATAGTCGTAGGACGAGCGGCTGCCGGGGCTTTTGCGAGTCAAAAAATTCACGGAATCAGATTATACGGAGTGAGCGGGACTGTGCAGTTAAAAGCGGTCTTAACTCAAACGGCGTATCAAGTGAGTTCTAAAACTGTTTCAGCGTCAACAGGTAAAAAGCCGGCTCAAACTGTAGAAGGCGGGGCAGAAAGATGCTTTAAACAAGCGGCCTCAATCGCAGCAGAACAAATTGTATATAAAATCGCTTATAATATGGCCTCTGCTGGGTCATCACTGGGCGGAATCACTGTTAATATAAAGATTGCCGACGCGTCATTTAAAGATGTAGAAAATATTGAGGAAAAATTACGCGAATTGGCCGGCAAATCCGGTGAAGTCTTTGAGCGTTCATATAATGATAATTTGCTTGAAATTGATTTAGTCTCACAGAATACAGCGCGGAAAACTGCATCATTCTTGTCTGATATAGGAGTCGAAATTGAGTCATTGACGCAACAAACTATTAACGGACGAGTCAAGAAATCGCTTGAGTTACCCGGCTCGGCAAAACCTGAACCCGAAGTAGGAGAGAAATTTATCACAATTGAAATTATTGACGTGCCTTCATTCTCGGACGCGGCAAAAATTGAGGACTCATTAAGGGATTTAGGAGAAATTGAGACGGGCTATAAATCAAAAGTTTTGACTATGACTCTAAAGATTCAAGGCAAATCAACGACTGCTAGAGAAATTGCCGGGCGTTTATCTGAAATTAATATAGAAATTGAGGGCTTAAGCACTGACTCAATACAAGGGAGGCTTAATCAGTAAATGAGGAAAATTTTTTTAGCGTTAATTCTCGTACTATTAATCACAAGTCTTGCAAGTGCGGCAGGACTCGGCGGAAAACTTGATAATTACGTAGAGTCGCCGAGATATGATTATTCTTATGGAGGATCTACCGAAAACGGTCGCAGTGTTTTGCCGAAAAAAGGCGATATTGCAGTCGTTGTAACAGGCGATAATCCTCAGCACGTCAAGACAGCCGAGGCAATTATTGTCGAAATGCTTAGAAGTAACGGATATAGAGTCGTCGATGAGGCAAAAATGAGACGAATACGACAGGCAGCAGCAAGAGCAAAGGCCGCACGTTATGCACTTGAAGGAAATGTCGACGCTATTATGAGACTCAATGCGAGTTACAGTGCAGCAGCTACCGTTGTAGCAAGAGTCAGCGCAGGTTATCCCGTTGTAAATGAATTTAATTTGTATACTGGTACAGCGTCGGCGGCTATAATGGCTGTAACTTCACGAGGGACTAAATTAGGCGGCAAAACCTCAATGGGTAAACAAGTCGGCTATACTGATGATGAGGCCTCATATAAGGCTATAATGTCAGCAGTAGAATCAGGCATGTATCAAATGTTTTAAATTTTTATAAGCACGGAGGCATTTATTATAATGAAAAAATTTTTAATAGCATTTATTCTCGTTCTAGCATTAATCAGTTCGGCATCATGTGCAGAAGTCTACAGAATCGGCGTAATGGGATTCTTGAATAAAGCTCAGGGCATGAGCGATTATCAGGCAGCAGCAATCACAGATATTTTTACGCGAATGATAGCGAACTCTAAAAAAATCGCTGTAATCGAACGTGAAAGACTCGAAGATATAGGCCGTGAACATAGGCTCTCAATGTCGGGACTTGTTGACACAAATATGGCCGTCCAAATAGGAAGACTCGCAGGCTGTCAATATATGATTTTCGGTTCTATTACTCAATTTGAGTCAAAGCATTCTTCTTTTGGATTCGGAGGACTCATTAACACAACAACTTATACCGCAAATGTTACAATTGATATGCGAATAGTAAACGTTACAACCGGCGAAGTAGTTTTATCAATGGCAGAGACAGGCACAGCAAAAGAAGATGCTACGAGCTTCTCAAATTCGTATATTTCTGCAAGTGAAGGCACTGCTATAAGCGGCATAGAGGCAAAAGCAGTTGAAGACGCTGTAACAAAATTAGGAGTCAGAGTCCGTGAAACTGTAGCAGATGAGTATATGCAGGTTTTATCAGCCGGGGGCCGTGAGGTTACATTGAGTGTCGGTGCAACTTCAGGAGCAAGAAAGGGCGCATTATACCGCGTTTATTCTGAAGGTCAGGCAGTCTACGACATGGATGGAAATGTACTCGGACGCAAGACAAATACAATCGCAGTCGTACAAATTATTGACGTTCAAACAGGATTCAGCACAGCAAGAGGCGTTAAAGAAGGCGGCGACCCGTCATTAATTCGTCGAGGTGATAAAATTGCGCCTATCTCATCAAGTGAAGCAAGAGATTTAGCAAAACGCAAAGAATTCCCGAAATCCCGGCCAAGATCCCCGCTCGGTTCTGATATTAACGGACTTGATAACACTTTGAGAAGTGTACAGACTCCAGAAGCAAATTATACGCCTGAACCTGAATATACACCCGCCCCCGCTCCAAAACAATCAAGACCGGCAGCAGTCCCCGCAAATTCCGGCGGCTATGAGAATAATTCAACAGATCCCGCGAAAGTTATTCCGACTTTAGGACTCCCTTCAGGACAAGCTAACACGTTAAGAGTCGCTCATTTAAACGCACGGAGACTCAGGGGAGCAAATGCTTATAATAAATACGTCGAACTAGCTAACTCAAACCCGAATGATTATTTAGCAGCTTACAAGGCCGGAGATACTGCTCTCTCAATGGGTAAACGTCCCGAAGCTCGTCAATGGTTCGAGACTTCTTTAAGCATTAACCCGAATTATGAGCCTGCAAAGAAGGCTTTAAATCATATGGACGCGACTAATAAGCCGAAAAAAAGCACAAAACGCAGGAAATAATTATTAATTCACACAAAAAAAAAGAGGCCGGCTCGTTTTGAGTCAGCCTCAAATTTTTTTATTACTTCACAAATTTGATTCTATTCTGGGACTTGCTATAACGTTCAGGAATTACACCTAGAGACTTTATATAATGCGCAAATACATCAGTATCGACCATAAAATCACGTTCGATTAATTTTGCGTCTTTGAACACATGGCCGTCTCCGCCGCCTCGTATGACAAAATCTGTCCCTGATACTATATATTTTTTATTCGGATCAATAGGCTGGCCGTTCACAAGTACATCACTGACTCTGCGTTCGCCCTCAATGCCTATAAATTGTTCATGGTCGTCAAGTTTTACAGGAGTCGGTATCTTCTCGTTAATTGTGTAAGTCAATCCGGCAACATGCAAGAAACCGCCGAATCTGTTCGGAATGAGTCTCGCGCCAAATTCTAACTCGTCAATAATAGTCTGGCCTGACATCTCATAAAGCCCTAAAGTATTGCCAAATGGCTGGACTGATAAGGCTTCATTATATGTAATTTCTCCGGCTTTAATATTTTTGCGGATTGCCCCGGCGTTTATTAATGCAATGTCAGCGCGTCCGGTTTTCGTCTCTTTTGCCGCATAGAGTCCCCCGTCTGCTGCGAGGTTGCATAAATTTGTCTCGCCGTCCCTTACAAGCCACTCGCCTTTATCGTCAACAGCAAGTAAATCAAAACTAGTATAAGCTAAATGAGATTTTAACGTGCCTTCATAACGCTTTCTAATGTCTTGAATTAAATTATCTGTGTCGGGGTCTTTGCCGTCAACTTTGTCAATTAAGCCCGTCGTTATAGTTCCGTCCGTATGAATTACAACTTGGCCTATACGCATTAATTTTGTGCCCGATTGAGTTATATTTATTTCGCGGCCGTCAAGATTCTTGATTTTCAGTGATGGCGTTATCTCGTGCGAATGTCCGTCAATTAATACATCAATTCCGCGAGTATTTGCGATTATAAAAGGTGAGCTCCATTCTGTCATAATGTCTTCATATTCGCCTAAATGTCCGACTGCTACGACAAAATCTGCTCCGGCTGCCCGTGCGTCATCGGCTGCTTTCTGAACTGAAGCGCATAATTTTTTACCCGTGCTTTCTCCGTCAAAATCATATATAAATTTTCCGTGTTCGTCCATAAAAGTCATGGGTCTTGATTTTACCATAGTTTCGGGCGTGCAGATTCCGACATAAGCAACTTTTACTTTTCCGTAATTCAAAATTTTGTATGGCGGAAGAACTAATTTATTTGTCGCTATCTCCCTAAAATTACAAACAAGATAGCCGCACTTGAGATTCTTGACGAAATTCTCAAATTGTCCCCAGCCGTAATCAAATTCATGATTTCCGGGCACTGCAATATCATAGCTCAAGAAATTCATTAACTCGATTATATATCGCCCGTGAGAGATCGCGCCCACTGTATCACCCTGCACAGCGTCGCCAGCGTCAACAAGTGTTACATATGGATTTGACTCTTTCATTTGCTTGACGTAATAAGCGAGTCCATCATAACCTATGTGATCATCAATTCCGCAGTGTACGTCGTTCGTGTAAATGATAAATATATCTTTATCGGGTAAATTCACAGCATAAGCAGGAATATTTAACGCAGCTAATATTAAAATCAACGCTAAAATCTTGCGCATAAAAATTTTTACTTCCTTTCACCTAAGACAATTTCTATATTATTATTGCCTGAGTCAAAATTATATTTTATATCTTGAGAAATCCGCTTTAACATGGCGACTCCCAGATGTATATTTTCTTCGTCGTCTGACTCGTTAATCTCAAACGGGTTAAATTTTTTCGCATTCTTGGCCGTGAGATTTATTAAAGTCGTAGAGTCTGCCTCTGAATATGACACGCTTATATTTATATCGATCGGCGAAAATTTATCATAACAGCCTGAAATAATCTCATAAACAAGCTCTTCACAACATAATTGCAATCTGTATGAAAGTTTTGAGTCAATTCCGTATTTTTCCGCGAAATTGTGAATACCTCCGTGCAGTGCTAACAAGTCAAAATCTCTCGTGTTAATCTCATACGTGAAATATTTTAATTTGCGAATAAATGCTATAGTCTTTTCACGTTCAGGCGAGTCAAAAATTTTATCCGGCGTTCCCTGCTCATAAATTCCACCGTCGGCAAAAAATAAAACTCTGTCAGCAACTTCACGCGCGAAATTCATTTCATGAGTTACTATTAACATAGTCATGTTATGTTTAGTGAGCATTCTAATCATAGCAAGAACTTCTCCGACCATAGTGGGATCTAATGCGCTTGTAGGCTCGTCAAATAATAAAACTTTCGGATTCATCATGAGAGAACGGCAAATTGCGATTCTTTGCTGCTGACCTCCTGATAAATTAGCGGGCATTGATTTAGCTTTTGAAGTTAAGCCGACTTTTGAAAGCCAGTCAATAGCTTGAGATTCTGCATCTTTACGCGAAATTCCTAAAAGTTTTACGGGAGCAAGACACAAATTATCTAGCACGTTCATATGTGAAAATAAATAAAATTTCTGATAGACCATGCCCATTTTACGGCGAATTTGATTCACGTCGGCATTTTTCGCTGTTATCTCTTCACCGTCGATAAAAATTTGCCCGCTGTCAGGGACTTCTAATAATTCAAGTGAACGCAGAAATACACTCTTCCCAGCTATTTTTTCGCCCTCGTTGATGTCGAGATTAACGCCCTGTAAAACACTAAGACTCCCGAATGATTTACACAAATTTTTTACTTGAATTAAGCTCATCACGCCGCCGCCTCTCTTTCTTTACGAGCCTGAATATAATCAGATAAAGCAAATAAACCGTGTACTATATAAGCAAGTGCTAAATAAATTAACATTCCGATTATAATCGTGATCATTGGCTGCATAGTTCGAGACGCTATATTATTAATTACCCGCGTTAAATCAGTAATCGAGACATAACCGACAACGCTCGTCCATTGAATTAAATTTACAACTGTAGACTGATAAACGGGCTTTGCAATCGTGATAATCTGCGGCAAAGTAACAAGCCTGAACGCCTGAAAAGCTCCAAATCCCAGAGTCCTGGCTGCTTCGATTTGGCCGTAATCTGTAGCATTAATTGACGCTCTTAATAATTCGGCAACATGGGCGGCTACATTCAATGAAAAAGTTATAATTGCTATAGTATTCGCCTCTAGTGAACTCCGCGCAAAAATCCCGTAATACATAAGCATTAACAGCATTAAAACAGGTGAACCGCGCAAAATTACTATATAAACTGTCGCACAAAATCTAAAAATTGTTATCTTGGACATTCTAAGCATGCACACGAACGCGCCTAAAATCGTCCCGAATAAAAGCGAAAATAAAGAAATTTGAACAGTCGCGCCTAAACCTTTTAAAATTGTCCAGTAAGATCCGCCCTGAATTAAAATTTTATATAATATATCGCTGAGAGTCATTCTTTACACCTTTTATCTTGCTAGTTTTAAATGATAAATCGTGTCAAAATTATAATAAGGCTCTGACAAAATTACACCATCCGGCACATCTGGCTGAGTCGCTAATCCGCGATAAATTTCAAACCAGAATACTACATCTGCACGTCCTGAAGATAAGGCCGCCGCTCTAGAACCTGACTCAATGTTCAAGATTTCAACGTTAAATTTTAATCTCCTGGCAACTTCAGCGAGTAACGCAACATTAAAACCGTCCGGCTTTCCATCAGGAGCTGCAAAATCTATCGGGGGCAAATCTCCAGTAATTGCGGCTTTAATAGTTCTTGCTCCGTCAAATTTCGTGAAATGAACAGGCGCGGGAATTTCCATCATTGAGTCTTTAGGCGTTAAAAATTGTGCTTGAAGAGTTATTAATGTCCCGTCGCGTTTAATTTCTGCGAGTGCCTTGTTAAATTCGTCCCTGAGTCCTTCATTATCTGACTTAAAGCCAAATGCAAAAGCAAGCGGGTTACTTCTCATTATGACAACGCAATTAATTAAATAATCGTGATCAGCGGCCATTAAATAATTTGATACGACTTCAGGTAATGCTATCTCGTCAATTTCTCCGGCACTGAGAGCTAACTGCATAGCATTAATTGAATCATAATATTTGAATTCGGGCGCGCTCAAATTTTCAAGTGAAAAATACTGATATTTAACATTTGAGGCAAAATCAGCAGCATTCATACAAAGTTTAGCTAACATGCCTACTTTATGACCCGCAGCAAATGACGAACTTGCAAATAAAGCTGTTAATAATAACGCAGCAAAAAATTTTTTCATAATAAATTACTCCTCATCTAATCTAACATGTAAAAAATTGTTCCAGTCTAAATAAGAATCCGACAAAATTATACCGTCGGGAATGTCTAACTGCGCGTCTTGAGATCTGTTAACTTCAAACCAGAAAACTACATCCGCACGACCTGACACAAGAGCCGCTGCCCTTGCTCCTGATTCGACTTGGACGGGCTGAATATTGACTCGTAAACGCCGGCCTATTTCTGCTAAGACTGCAACATTAAAACCTGCTGGGAGTCCCTGTTCATTCACAAAATCAATTGGCGGCAAATCTCCAGTAATAGCAACTCTTATAATCGGAGCATTTGGAAAATTTTCGATTTTTATCGCGAATCTCTCGCGCTCTTTTCTCGGATTTGTCCCGTAAATGTTATCATATTCGTTATTGCTCGCTGGGAAGTCCTTCAAATATTTCTGATTGATGGCCATTAATACCCAGTCAGCTTTCATTGAACGTAATGCAGAATTCCATTTGTCAGCTAATTCCCGATTATTTTTCATGAAACCGAAACAAAGGCTCATATTATTATTAGTTCTCGACATGCATGATACAGTATATTTTGAGTTAATCTTAATCAAGTATTCAGCTACAAAATCAGGCAAAATCATTTCTTCAATATCATTTCTATCAAGTGCTAACTGCATTGCTGAGAGTGAATCATAAAATTTCGCCGTGCTTAGTGAGTGATTGCCGCCTAAAATTGCCCAGCCTTTTGTAGTCCATGAGTCTTTTACGATTTTATAAAATTCATCGGGATTTGTTTTGAGACGAGTCAAGAATCCGACTTCTAAATCTTCCGGGACTTCAGCAGCATATACAGGACATGCAAGCAAGCATATTATAATCAGCGCAAAAAATTTTTTCATGAATAATTATCTCCTGTAAAGATTCAAGAAATTACGTTTATAATTCCAGCCTGAACCGCCTTTAACTTTTTCGGGAATCTTCTTAATGTGAATAAATTTATTCCATGTGAAATAGGGCGATGACAAAATAACTCCGTCGGGAATGTCCGCTTTATCCCGGCCGACAGTGTCAATCTCATACCAGAAAACAACATCAACACGTCCCGATGAGAGAGCCGCACTTCTTCCGCCTGCTTCAATATTTACGCACTCGATATTTTTCTTGAGTAATCTCCCGATTTCAGCAAGCACAGCAGTATTAAACCCAGCCGGAGCTCCCATAGGTGTAATAAAATCTATAGGCGGCAAATCTCCTGTTACAGCTACTTTTATAGTCTCGGCATTCTCAAATTTCGGGAATTCTATAGGCTCAAGATTATCTTCATTAGTTATCGAGCTTATATAGAGTCCTTCAAGTGATGATAAAGTCCAGTCATCGCGCAAAATTTGCAGAGCTTGATTAAATTCGTCGCGTAATTTCTTATTAGATTCAAGAAATCCAAAGGCGAGTCCCCTACCCGGTGAAGGCAAGGCGAGTACGGCCTCAAAATCTTTGTGAGTGCTGTTCAAGAAATAATTTGCGACTGACTCGGGCAAAACCATTTGATCGATTTCTCCCTTAGTTAAAGCAAGCTGCATAGCACTTAGACTATCATAAAATTTGATGTTGAGCTTTAATATTTCATTATGAGGCGCAAAAGTTTTTTTCCATGTATTAGTATATTCTGACTCGGTGGAATTCATTTTTGCCAGTAAGCCGAGCTTGATTAATTTTATCTCGAACGCATTGACACTAACAGCAGCTAACACAAGCAAAATTAACGCACAAAAAATTTTTTTCTTTATATTCATTATAGCGGCCTCCTATTTTTTAAGTTCAAGTGCAGCACGTGAGTCAAGCAAATAAGGCTCAGAAATTGCTACACCGGTAAAATTATCAAGAGGGAAGGGCATTCTCTCACCTTTATCGTTATAAACTGAACGAGTCCAGAATAACATGTCAACTCTTCCGGAAGTTAAGGCACTTTCTCGCGCTCCTGTACTAATGCTGACTAGCTCAAAATTTTTCTTGATTCGTTTGCTTAATTCAGCAAGAAACGCCGTATTGAATCCCGCCGGAGCTCCATTCGCTAAAATGCAGTCCATCGCGGGCAAATCTCCTGTTACTGCAATTTTTAGAGTCTCTTCACCGTGAAAAACGGGCATTGTAACGGGTTCGGGGTCATTGGTGCCAAGTTCTAACATATATTTACGCATTAATCTTGTCAGAGTCCCGTCTGCTTTCATGTCGAAAATTGCTAAATTGATTCCCATTAACATAGCGCGCTTTGATTCTGGGACTGCCAAAGAGTAACCGATTATCGCATTATGATGATTATCAATATAATTTAAATTCTCGTTGCGGGCTGCGATATAACGTGCAGGCATTGAAGATAGAGCTATTCTATCAATTTGCCCCGCCTGAAGTGCCATGAGCATAGACGTTAAATTTTCATAAAATATAATTTCGTTTTCGTTCGTGAAAATTTCCGATTTGCCTTCGAGTTCCGCAATTTTTTCTGTCCATTCACGGACTCCGGCCTCGTCAAGTCCTACAGGTATAAGCATTCCAATTTTTGCCGAGTCTGAAAAACTTATACTAGCACAAAGCATTACAAGCAATAAAGCTAATAAAATTTTCCGCATGATTTCATAACCTCCTGAATTAAATAAATTATTGCGTTCTTCTTCCGAGTACTATATCAGTATCCCATGTGTAATAGGGCTCTGAAAGTATTACGCCTTCAATTGAGTCCTTCATGTTGATATTTTTCCCCTTCAAGCCTTTAACTTTATTAGTATTCAAGCCTTCAGTGTTTCTATACCAGAATACAACATCAGCACGTTCTGACGATAACGCCGCAGATCTTCCGCCTGCATCTACACTAATAAGCCTAATATTTTTCTTGAGCCGCTTTCCTATCTCGTTCAAAATCGCCGTATTATATCCAGTCGGAGTCCCATTTGCCGCAATATAATCTATAGGCGGTAAATCACCGGTTACTGCAACTTTTATTGTTTGCGCGCCTTTGAACTCCTGAAATTTTACGGCTTTCGGCTCACTTCCGGCCAAGTCCGTAATATATTGACTCTCAAGACGCTTTAATGTCCCGTCCTTCTTCATTGCTGAAATTGCCGAGTTAAATTCTTTTTGCAGCTTAGTATTTCCACGCTTAAATCCAAATGATATAGTTGACGGCATCATATTAAGCGAAAATAAAATGTCGTACTTGTCATTATTCTGCACGAGATATAACGCAACTGCTTCAGGCAATGACAACTCATCAATACGCCCTGAACGTAAAGCCATCTCCATAGCCATTAACGAGTCAAAAAATTTGATAACTCGGCGAGTCTTCACTAAATCAGCAAGAAAACCTTCTAAACGGTCATAACTCTCCCATTCTCCTTTTTCTTCTTCAGTGGGAATTAACGGAGCTACAGCCTTTCTTAAATCGTCAAGACTCTCTTGAAATTCTGACTCAGTCGTCCCTAAATAAGTCAATACGCCTGAATTTACGGATTTCGGGGCATTCTTGGCCGGTTTCTTAGCTGCTGCAAAACTCGTTGAAGTAACTAGCAATAATATTAATACTGCACAAAAAAATTTTTTCATGATAAAAAGTGTAAATCCTCCTTAAAAATTTGCCTGCGATAAAGTTTCTATGTATTCATAAGAATTTGCTAAAATATTTTTCCTTGCTTTTGCTGTGAATTTCACTATTTGTTCAGGTGGAAATTTGCCCATCCCCGGTAAAAGTGCCGAACACAAATCCGCAGCCATATTTATAATTTTTTCTTGCTCCGTGATATTTACTGAACCGAAATAAGCACATAACATGACATGTGAAAATATCTCAGATCTATGAACGTCAAATCCCATTAAAGCCTGCGCAAAAATTTCTGACTCTGAGACATGAAACATATAACTTTTTGCGAGATCATATATAGGATTGCCGACACTTACGCCCGACATGTTTAATAATAAAATCTCGTTATTCTGAATAAATACATTTCCGGCGTGATAATTTCCATAAATAAATTTATTGCTTTCAGGAATTGCGCGAATTATATCAGAAAGCTGCGAGACCTCATCAGGGTTATAATAAGCACTTGCCTTCTTGAGATAATCAAGAAATAAATCGCTAGTTTTCGGCAAAATTCCATCTTCAATAATACACGAGTGAATTTGCTTGAGAGTAGATCCCATATTTTTAGCGTAAGAATTTAGATTCGAACTCTGAAAATTTATCATTGAGGCTACAGTTTTCGCGCTCGGCATCTCATAAATAAGGCCGTATCTATTTTTGATTTTCACGACATAATAAGAAATCAGAGTCGGGACTCCGCTTATAAATGCAATTTTCGTGTGATTTAATTCATTTCTTACGTCGTCAAGTTTAATATTTTCGGGATATAATTTTATTAACTCGTCTGATTTTGTCTTGTAAATCGTAATTCCGCCAGTATCGGCGATTATTTCACCGTTGATTTTGTCGAGTTCCTTTATGCCGGACATTATAAAATTTTCTTTAACTTGTGCGACGTTAAAAATTTGAGTGAATCCTGTTACTTCAAGAATATTATATACTTCAGGAGATACATTTATTAAATTTAATGTATCAGTTCTTTTCTTGATAGTCAGCATTGCCCTTAGTCCCGCGCTTGAAATATAAACAAGCTCTTGACAGTCTAATATAATCGAGGGGATATGCTTATCTTTATCGCCTATACTTGACGGAGAATGACCAGCAATTGACATAACAACATTCAAGAAATCCTGCGCGCTGTTAGAGTCAAGCCTGCCATTGAGCGAAAATTCTAATGCCCCTTTTGATGAAATTTTGATGTTGAATTTTTTATTCATTTATGAAGCCTCTTTGTAATCGTCAAAATATTTTTATCGTCTTTGCGCTCGTAATTAATTGAGTCCATGCTCTTTTTGACGAGATATATACCAAGTCCGCCGATTTCTCGTTCTTCCGCTGAAAGTGTTACATCGGGATCAGGTTTTGCTAAGGGGTCATAATAAACTCCGCTGTCTATAAAAGTTATTGCTGCCTCGTCTGAGTTTATTTCAGTCTGAATAATTGCGCGCTCAGAGCCTGAATAATGAGCTATATTTACAAATAATTCTTCAATAGCGACATCTAGCTGCATTTGAGTCTTAGGCGGGCAGTCGTTTTCTTCTAAATCAGCATCAATAAACGCTAGAACTTCATCAAGATTATTCACATCGGCTGTTATTTCTAGTTCCTTCACAATTAATCACCTCCAAAATATCGCAGACACAACATAGTTATATCATCAAATTGCGGGGCTTCTCCTGTGAAATCGTCAACAGCTTTTTTCATGTGAGTTAAAATCTCATTAGCGTTAAAATTCTTAGTCTGATTCAAAGCCTCTAACATTCTATCAGTCCCGAATAATTGTTCATTTATATTTGTAGCTTCGGCAACTCCGTCCGTGTAAATATAAAGATTTTCGCCCGGTTTTAAATCAAATTCATATTGTCTGAATCTGATTCCCTCCATAGTTGCTACTGCTGGGCTTTGCTTAGTCTTGACTAGTTCATAATTTGCGCCGTCTTTATTAATTGCCGGGTATTCGTGGCCTGCGTTTGAGGCTGTTATTTTGCCCGTTGAGATCTCAAGAATTCCAAGCCAGACAGTTACAAATAAATCTGCCTCATTTCCTTCACATAATTGATTATTTATGTCGCTCAAAATTTCAGAAGGACTCCCGCCCATTTTAGCGCGGTCTTTGATTAGAGTCTTAGCAATTACCATGAATAAAGCAGCGGGGACTCCCTTCCCTGAGACATCGGCCATGACTAGCGCAATATGATCATCATCAATCATAAAGAAATCATAAAAATCGCCGCCGACTTCTTTAGCAGGTTTCATTGTGGCAAATAATTCAAACTCTTTGCGATTCGGGAAGTCTTTAGGCAGCATGTCGGCTTGAATTTGAGTAGCGACGTTTAACTCGGCTTTTATTTGCTCCTTCTCTTGAGTTACACGCGTTAAATTCTCGACGTAGCTAATTATGTCATTTTCCATTGAGTCAATTGTCCGTGCTAGCTGGCCGATTTCATTTCTTGTGTGAATATTCGAACTCAAAGGCTCATTGGGTAAAGTATTTTTCCTTGCAAATCGTGTCGCTTCCTTTGCTATTGTCTGAATTGGAGATAACAAATTGCGGCTTAAATATAAACCGTAAAGAGCTAACACGACTAATAATAATATCCCCGCAGCCCTCAAAGTCCCGCGCAAATATGACCATCGAGCCGAGTCTAAATCTTCCATGCGTCTTTCTACACCTATAACGCCTAAAATTTCGCCTTCTCCTTCGCGAATGTCATAAATTGGCGAAAAGACTGTTACATGATTCCCGGATTGATACTCAGTTTCAGGCCTGTAACTTGCAAATTCAGATCTTAATTTTCGCTGAGCATAAATTTCGCTGAATGCCCGCAAATATACGGGATCTGTCTGAGTGAAAGAATGCCCGGGAGAATATGCGCCGATTCTTGTCATCTTAGGATTTGCAACATTCACTAAAAATGTTACTTCTTGATATTTATCGCCTGATGCCTTGAATAAATATATATATGTAGCGTCTTGAGTTAATGCTAATCTGTTCCATTCAAGTTTTATGCGGTTATATTGCCGCTGCCAGTCCGTAGCAGTGTAATTATCGCTCTTAATGAATGCATGACTCAATAAAGCCCCCGCAGTTCGAGCTGTATTATATGCGCTGTTAGCGTATTGATTTTGTATAGCTCCTGTAAATTCATAATAGCCTATTATGCTTACGATTAGAGTCAAAGCAGCAAGAACTACAATAACACCTGCGAGAATTTCTACTGCTAGATTACGCCTAAATCTAAATTTCATAATTATAGCTTGGCCGCCCTCTTGTTAATAATGCACGCTAAAATCGAACACATTATAATTGTAAAAATAAATCCGCAGAAACTTTTTATAAATGCTTCCGCAGTAAATGGCACGTACCAGAATTCCCAGCTCTTTATGGGTGCTCCTATAATGTCAGCAAAAATTGTCGAAAAAATTCTATGCATGAACACGAAAACTAAAGAATTAGCCCCGATGAACGCTAAAATTTTATTTATAACGCCGCATTTATTTATTAAATCACACAGGACTATATAAGCATATCCGCCGATAAAGACCTGCAAGAAAAATATTAACACGGCAAAATTTCCTGCGCTGTCATTACAAATAGAATTCGAGAATACCCAGAAGCTGCCGAACTTGTTAAAAATTTTCACGTGAATAACTGCCGCAATTACTGCGAGAATATATTTATATTTGCGATAAAAAAATTTATTTATCAAATCATGACTATTCATGAACGCCCCGCACAAAGCAGCAGCACTATAAACAGGTATAAGAGTCAGACTCCATGAAAATTTTGCGTTATATGGATGTAAAAGCGTGCTGATAATTATTAATACTGCACAGACAAGAAATAAATTTATAGCTCTCTTATTCGTGAAATCTACAAATATATAAAATAACGGTGCAGCAAGAATCATCGTCCACAAAAACCATACTGTAGAAATCATGTCATATATAAGACCGTCGATTCTGACATCCTGATCAATTAATAATCTGTAAAATTCCGGCCTCAAATAAGTTAATACTATATCGCGCGCCCATTCTTTGAGAGTAACTCCGTGAACTATTACGCAGTAAAGCCCCCATAAAAGCAATAATGTAATCGTATATTTCAAAGCAGGGATTAATAATCGCTTTATTCTGTAAATTATATTCTCACTGACTGAAAATAATTTATCGGGCTTGTATAAATATCCGGAAATCACAAAGAAAAATGGAAGTATAAACCAGATCCCGCCAAGTATTAACATATCTGCAAAGCCCATTTCAGGCCTATATACAATATGATAAATGCAGACGATAATTATTCCAAGACCCCTAGCTATATCAAGAGTCGTGTTTCTGCTGTCCATTATTTATTATTCGATATTGAGAAGCTCGTCAAAGCCTGTTACTTCGAAAATTTCTTTAATTTCCTGATTGACGTTAATTACTGTCATTTTGCCCTGCTTATTCATAATCTTTTGAGCCTTGAGTAAGACTCTGAGTCCCGCTGATGAAATATAAACAAGTTTTGACATGTCCATTGTAAGCGTTTTCACGCCGTCAAGACATGAATTAATTTCTGCCTCGAGCTGGGGTGCTGTTGTTGTGTCGAGTCTTCCGTCGATTGTGATCGTAAGTTCGTCGCCTTTTGCATCTTTGTTGATTAACATGATAATAATTACCTCCTGAATAAATTTCTAAAATTTTTTAGTAATAACTAATTTTACACTATCGCGGGTAATTCCGACTTGAACATCATCGGCCAAATTCGCAATAATTGATTTCTCAAGTTCGTCGGCTGCCTCATCTGTTAGTTCGCGGGCTGCCTCGATTTCGTCCTTATATTTTTGCATTGACCACGCATAAACCGCTTCAGACATTCCAGCGTCTAACATTCCAAGAGCTCCATAATTGAAATTTCCTGCTCCTGATTCGTTTTGCAGCTTAAAACTTTCTTCAAGTCCGTACATTCCGGCCTCAAAGATTTCTCGTACTTTCTCCATTATGCCGAGCGGTTCAGTATTTTGGCCTGTGCTTGAGAGTTCTAAAATATTTTTGCGCTTACCATAATCAATATTTGAAGATTCTCCCTCAAGAAATAATTTGCAAATATTATTTTCCTGTTCAAACCATAAATCGGCCTGAAAATCTTTAGTTACAGCTTTTAACATGCTGATAGTTTCTTCTGTGAGTAGTCGCAGCTGAAGAGAATTTTTTTTGTTGAGTGAGAGAGTCGCGGCGAAATTTTCAGCAAGTTTTAATACTTCCTGCACGCCCTCACCTGTATTTGAGACTTTCACTTTATCGGTTTGCAGATTCAACTTTTCTAACCCTCCTGATAAAATAAATAACTGCTAAAATAATATCATGTTGAATGATAAAATACGCAGCAAATTATAATACTCTGAAATTATTTCATAAACAAATTTTTACGAGAAAAAATACTATTTTTACTACTACATTTACTAATACAAAAAGTTGAGTTAATTAATTCATTTGCAACACTTTACAGAGATAAAAATTTTGCTATGAATGCAATTTTTTAACGCGCAAAAAAATTTAATCTTCCCAGCCCCAGTTAGTAATTGTGATATATTTTCCGTCCTGTTTATATTCAATATAAGAAGGCGGGGAATAATGCTCGTTAATAGTATCTGCTAAAAAATGCAAAGCCCGCGCACTGTTTAATTCTTCTAAGGGGGGGACTCTGACTCCTTGTAAAAGACTCTTGAGACTTCTATATGATTTGTTTTTCTGAATATCATCATGCATTAAACGCAAAAATAATTGTTTAGGCCCCTGCATTAAATCTTCGCTGTAAAAATCGACTCTTAACATGGGAATCTTATCATTTTTCGTGTAAATAATTTTCCAAAACCAGCTTTTAACGTTCATGCGTTCAAGTGCGGGCTTTTTTTCTTGATTCTCGTTATTATTCTCGTCAATCTGCATAATATCTTCTGTAGTGTTAAGCTCGCTTAATTCCTTAAATTGATATTTACAATGCGGGCATTCTCTTGAGCGTTTTAACGTTGCTTTATGACATTTCGGGCAAATTTTAAATAATTCGCCTATATTCTCACTTGTAAATTTTTTTGCTTTATTTGCGCTCCTACGAGGTGGAATAATTTTTGTAACTGGCCCATGACGTATAATATTTCCTGCGAAATCAAGAACTATACAATCTTGATGATGGCCTTTGCTTTTGACTCTCATGCCGCGCCCGCTCATTTGAGCATATAGTCCCGGGGAAAGAGTCGGCCTCGCCATTACAATTACATCAATATCGGGATAATCAAAACCTGTTGTAGCGACTCCGACATTTGTAACTGCTTTGATTTTGCCGGCTTTGAAATCAGCAAAAATTTTAGCCCGCTCTTCATTTGAAGTCTTGCTTGTGATTGCTGCTGCGTTAATCCCGTGTGAAATAAATTCGTCGCGCATTGCCTCAGCATGGGAAATACTCACGCAAAAAATCAGCCACGCCGTACGATCTCCCGCACGCCTGATTGTCTCTTCTACAACTTTTGAATTAATATTCTCGCTGTTGACTCGAGTCTCAAGTTCGCGCCGCTCAAAATCTCCCTGAACTTTTTTCACGCC
>CAJOEQ010000015.1:0-4119 GCA_905233515.1 uncultured Synergistales bacterium | reverse complement strand
GTAAAAGTTGATGTCAATTTAGCGAGAAATCCCCTTTTAACGAGTTCAGAAATAGTAACAGGCTCAATTAAAGCGTCAAAAATTGCCTCGTCGCCTTCAGTTAATAAGCCCTGACCGAGTCTATACGGTGTTGCAGTGAGTCCGATTATTCGCATTGAAGGATTTATTTTTTTCAGGTCAGATATAAGAGTTCTATACATGCCGGAGTCCTCGTTTTGAATCGTATGAGCCTCATCGACTATTATCATATCAATATGGCCTAAATCGCCGGCTTTTTTCCAGATTGATTGAATCCCTGCGACTGTAATAATATTTGTCTGCTTAGAGCCGAGTCCTGCGCTGTAAATTCCGACGGGTGCTTCAGGCCAAGCGAGTGTAATTTTTTCTGCATCCTGTACAAGCAATTCTTTAACGTGTGAGAGGACTAAAATTTTGCGATTAGGGTCGCGCTTTAAAATGTCTTCACAGAAACCGGCGATTATGTACGCCTTCCCTGATCCAGTCGGAGCAACTACACAGGGATTGCCTTTATTTGCTGCCAGCCATTTATAAGTTTCTTTTATAGCTCGGACTTGATAATCTCGTAATTCTTTTATCAAATTATTAGACTCCTCCATTTGTGATAAATATAAAAAATTTATGTGTGAGAATATTTTACTCTATCTTACTTTATCAGTGAGAGACTCTAAATAAATTATTAATCAAATTATTAGACTCCTCTATTTATGATAAATAAAATTTTTTTGTGTGAGAATATCTTACTCTATCAGTGAGAGACTCTAAAATTATTAATAAATTTTTACGAGATTTATATAATTTGCGAAAAAAATATACTTTCTACTTTCTACTCTATATTAGATTTTGAAAATTTCTTGAATATCTGTATATAATACGCATAAATTTTTTAACTATATATTGACTGGGAGGCAATTAATAAAATGAGTCGCAAAAATTTTTATTCACTCTTAATGATTGCATGTGCTGTATTTGCGGTTATCAGCTTAGGAGGCTGCGGCGGTGGAAGTAATAATTTTGTTTATGACGGCGGGAGCGATCCTGACACTCCGACTCCATCGAGTCCCCGTTATGTTTTAGTAGGTGATTTGACGGACTCGCGTTTGAGTAAAAGCGATTTGACTCCATATTTACGAGAAAAAATTACAGAAACTCTTGATTTGACAGATATAGACGGCGCAATTTCTGTAATTGAGTCTTTAACTTCAAGAGATGTACTTTTTTTCGGGGATGCTGATAAAAATATACCGGCTGATGATAAAGAATTATTCTATGAAAGTCTTGCTAATGCTCATGAAAACGGGGCTATTATCGTAGCTGTATATCCTGACTCGGCAGATGTTGACGCTATAGAAAAAATGATTAATACAGATCACGACTTGGCCGAACCTGTAGAAGACGCTATAGACAATCATTTTGAAATTTTAGCCGTTGCATTAAAATATTTGCCTGATGGAATGCCTCACACTTTTGTATATGTAGATGACAGCGATACGAATTACGACGAAATAAGCGATGACGAATTAATAAAATCATCGGACATATACAGCAATGATATAGAAACTAGCGGAGATCGTACAGAAAGCCTCACTGAGGGCGTTACACCGATTGACTCAAAACAAGTTGAGGCCGATTTACATAATTCACGCGTTGAAAATTTCTTTACGTGGGTAAATGAGCTTGACTCAGAAGTTCAAAGCGCGGCAGAAGATATAAAAGCAGCAACGGAAAAACTTAGAATCGCGGCAGATAGTGCGAAAGATATTCAAGAGCTTGTAACAGGCTTAACGACAACTAAGCCCGATAATGTTTCGTGGTCATTCAAAGATTATTATAATCAGTTCGGCAAAAAGGACGCTAATTTTAATCACTTTGCAGATAAATGCGATTTCGATAATGAAAGACTGCTTAATAAGTACTGGAGCGATTTTAAAGTCAGCCGTAATACTTTCTCACAATATAGGGCTATAAGTTTTCACTCATTCGAGAATCATTGCGATTATTATTTAGTCATAAGCCGCGCAAATACTCAGCCGAAAGATATTGTTATAGCAGCCGGTGAAGGAACAAAGACACGCGACGAAGTACCCGGCTCAGGAGCTTATAATTATGCTGTAGTTCTCGGTGCAACAAGCGGACTTTTTACGGATATTCAACGCACTTATACATACGGTCAGCACGTGTACTATATGCCCGATCAGACAGTCAATAAAAATAAGAGTTATACTGACACTAAAGGCTGGACTCTTACAGGTGGAGTAGCTTTTAAAGCAGGTACACAGAATAACGCTCCAGCTGCTGATGTAACTACTACATTTTCTGCTTCAGTCAATCATACAAGTTCTACGACTTGGCAGGGTCAGGACTATGAAGTAATACCTCAACCAAACGGAAATTGGCTGGCTAGATGGTGTCTTAATGTCGATTATCCTACTTTTGATGACGGCTGGCACATTTCAACGGCGGCAGAATCTTCTGTAACTCTTAACAGTGAGTCAATTTGGTCATCAACAGCTAGAAATTTCAAAGTGAAGGGGCGCGCTTTATGGTGGGAAGGCTTTTCATGGTGTCATGACAGCTGGGTTTTAGGCTATCCAAAATATTCATGCGCAATAACTCATTCAGGCAGCTGGGTAAATATAAGTCTTCCGAGACCTCCGAGAATTGCCACCGAAAAGAATTCAGAAAGCGGCAAAGAAGGCAAATTATACTCTACAAAACTTTACACAGAATCGGACTGGACAGCGACAAGTGACTCAAACTGGATTACTCTTGAAAAAAGTTCGGGATCAGCAGCTAATGGAACAGATTTTTATTACACTGTATCACCTAACAACACAGGCGAAACACGAACAGGGATAATTACTATAAAATCAGGTTCAGACCAGACAATAATTAAATTTGTTCAGTCAGCCTATTAAAAGATTAAAAAATTTATTCCCTCGTAGTGATTAATTGCTGCGGGGGAATTCTTTTATTCTTAACACGTGAGCAAAATTTTTATAATGCTTGTATAATTCATGCGAAAATATTTTATTTAATCATTGGAGGTAATTTTTTATAATGAAACGCAAAAAATTTTATGCCGGATTCTAATGACGTGCCGATTACTCCCGAAAGTCCTGACACCCCCGCCCCAGTAATTCCCTCAAGAGATATACTTTTCTTCAGCAACGTTGACGAGAATATACCGGAAGAAGCCGACGAAAAATTTTATCAAAGTTTATTTAACGCCTATCAAAATGGAACTATTCTTGTAGCCGTTTATCCTGACTCAGGCGATATTGAAATTTTAGAATACTTATTAAATGAAGATTACGATTTATCAGAGCCTGCTTCAGACGATAAAGACCCTCATTTTGAGATAATGGCCATCGCTTTAAGAGATCTTACAGACGGAAATCAACACACTTTTGTATATATTGACGAGACCGACGATGACTGCGGAGACATGATTACAAGCGATGATGCAGATTTTGAACGTTTTATGGATTCTCCTGACATATACAGCAATGATTTAGGAGTAAGCGGAGACAGCACAGTCGATACACACGGAGACGAAATCGAACTAACAACTGAACAAGTTGAGAAAGATTTAAACGAGTCAAGAGTTGCTAATTTATTTGCATGGGTTGAAGGACTCGAGTCAGAAGTTCAAAGTGTTGCTGCTGATGTAAAAAGCGCGTAAGTACTGGAGCAGCTTTAAAATAAGCCGCAGCACATTCTCGCAATATAGAGTCATAAGTTTTCACTCGTTCGAGAATCATAATGATTATTATTTAGTCATAAGCCGTGCAAATACTCAGCCTAATAATGTTGTCATAGCAGCTAATGAAGGAGTTAAAACACGCAACGAAATAGACGGCGCAGGACTTTATAATTATGCTGTCATTCTTGGATATACGCGAGGACTCTTTACTGAGGTTCAACGGGTTTATACATTTGGCAGGCACGTATATTATGTACCAAATCAGACAGTCAACAACGGGAAAAGTTATACGGACACAAGCGGATGGAGTATGACCGGCGGAATATCATTTAAGGCGGGTATCAGCGACAAAGGCCCATCTGGAGAAGTAAATCCCTCATTTTCTGCAACATATT
>CAJOEQ010000014.1:3170-13641 GCA_905233515.1 uncultured Synergistales bacterium | reverse complement strand
ACAGAATTCAGGCAAAAATATTTTATTTATTCACGGTAAATCAGCGGAAAAATTTTCACGTCTTTATGAGTGCTTAAGCGATAAAAGAGTCGTTCATTTCACGGGCTTTACTCCTAATCCTAAAATAGAAGACGCAAACGCAGCAAGTGAATTTTTCAGGCTCAATAAATGCGGCGTTATATTAGCAGTCGGGGGCGGTTCTGCAATTGATACAGCAAAATACGTGAAATTAAATAATCCTGACTCAATGCTTGTTGTTATTCCTACGACGGCAGGATCAGGCAGCGAGGCTACAAAATTTGCGGTGCTCTATGAGGACGGCAAAAAATTATCAATCACTGACGAAAAAATAATCCCTGACTCTGTATTATTTGACTCGGAATTGCTAAAATATCTGCCCGATTATCATCGCAAATCTTCAGCCTTAGACGCTTTATCTCATGCCTTAGAGTCCTTCTGGTCAGTAAATGCAAGTGAATCAAGCAAAAAATTTTCTCGTGAGGCTCTCACAAATATAACTCGTTTGCTTGAGAATTACCCGGACTCGTATAATCCTGAAGAAATGTTAAAGAATTCATACACAGCAGGCCAAGCGATTAATTTAGCTCAGACTACAGCAGGACATGCAATGTGCTATAAAATTACAGGTTTATATAATATTGCTCACGGACATGCGGCGGCTTTGTGCAACCGAGTATTATTTAAGTGGCTTATAAGTCATGAAAATTTACCCGTCCTGAAAGAAATAGCAGAGTCTATGAATTGCGGGACTCCTGAAGAGGCAGCAGGAAAATTTAATGCCATTTTTGAGCGTTTAAATCTGCAAATTCCTGAAGCAAACGATCAAGAAATAAAAATTTTATCAGAGAGCGTGAATCCTGAACGATTAAAAAATTTTCCGGCAAAATTAGATTTATTCACAATAAAAAATTTATATATGGAGATATTGAATTATAATGGACGTTAAAAATTTTGTTGATGCTATTAATTGCGATTTCTACACGGGAGTCCCTGACAGTCAGTTAAAAGCACTCTGTAATTATTTAATGAATACTTACGGAATAAATGCGAATCATCACATAATAGCAGCTAATGAGGGCAACGCGGCGGCAATTGCGGCAGGTTATAATTTAGCAACTGGAAAATTTGCGGCTGTATACATGCAAAACTCAGGACTCGGCAATATCGTCAATCCTTCAGCAAGTTTATTAAATCCCAAAGTCTATAATATTCCGGCTGTATTTATAATCGGCTGGAGGGGTGAACCGGGAGTCCATGATGAGCCGCAGCATATTTATCAAGGTGAAATCACGCTGAAATTATTAGACGATTTAGGCATAAAATTTTTTGTGTTAAGCAAAGACACGAGTCAGCAAGAATTAAATAATATAATGCAAAATTTTAGAGTCGAGCTTAATAATAATAACTGCGTGGCTTTCGTAGTTCGTAAGGGCGCATTAACTTATGACGCAAAAATTTCATACAAGAATAATTATTTTATGATTCGTGAAGAGATTATCAGGCACATTCTAAAATTTTCAGGAGACTCGCCAATCGTCAGCACTACAGGAAAAACAAGCCGCGAATTATTCGAGTTAAGAGAGACTCACGAACGGGATTTCTTGACTGTCGGCTCAATGGGTCATGCGTCAAGTATTGCACTCGGAGTCGCTATTAATAAACCTGATAAAAAAATTTTCTGCATTGACGGGGACGGGGCGGCATTAATGCATTTAGGCTCACTTGCTATAATAGGCAGTCTAGCACCTAAAAATTTAATTCACATAGTAATAAATAATTCTGCTCATGAAAGCGTTGGAGGTCTTCCCACCGTTGCAAGTAAAATAAATTTGCCCGAAATTGCAAAATCATGCGGCTATGTAAATATTTTCAGTGCTGAAAATTATGACTCTCTCGATGAGGCTTTGAGAATTGCAAGAGAGTCGGACTCATTAACTTTTATTGAGGCAAAATCGCAAATTAAATCGCGTGAAGATTTAGGAAGACCCACTACAAGCGCACTAGATAATAAAATTGCGTTTATGAAATTTCTTACTCGTCAATCTTCCTGAAGAGTTTAAATATTATTGAGGCCAATTTTTGCGGGTCATGTCTCAAGAATCGGCCTTTTTCCGTGTTCATTATTAAAACTGTCGGAGCTTCAACGCAAATACAGCCCATATTCTTTATAATTTCTCGCTGGTGATAGTCAAGATATAACGGAGTCGCTCCGTCCTGTTTATATGCTTGAATAATATCATCTGGTATTTGTTCGCTGTTCACTATTACAAAATCAGGCACACAGCCCAGTGCAGCACTGAGCCATTCTAAATGTTGTACTACGTTCATATCTTGAGTCTCTTCAGGCTGAGTCATTAAGTTGCAAATATAAATTTTCGGGACGGTTGAATCTTTTAATTTATCGGCGAAATCAGGCAGCAATAAATTAGGAATAACGCTCGTGAAAAGACTTCCCGGCCCTAATAAAATTACGTCGGCATCATCAACAGCACTGACTACTTCAGGGAGGGGCTTAGCGTTCACAGGTTCAAGCCAAATTTCTTGCAATGACGCGCCGTGTTTGGAAATATCAAGCTCGCCTTTTACCTGTTCGCCGTCCTTAGTTTTGCCCATTAAAGTGATTCCTTCAGTTGTAACAGGTAAGACCCGCCCCCTGATAGATAATAAATGATTCATTTTTTCGACTGCGAGGCTGAAATCTCCGCACATTTCTGTAACAGCAAGTAATAACAAATTGCCTAGACTATGGCCGGACAATTCCCCGCGGTCAAACCTGAAATCTAAAATTTTCTTGAGTTCGTTGTCATTCTCAGCAAGCGCGACTATACAGTTACGAACATCGCCGGGCGGTAACATTCCCCACTCGTTGCGAATTCTGCCGGAGCTTCCTCCTTCATCAGTTACTGCTACAACTGCTGTAATATTTCTCGTGAATGCCTTAATCCCCCGCAAAAGTGTTGATAATCCCGTGCCGCCTCCGATTGCTAGAATATACGGACCGTTTGAGAGTCTTTTATTTATTGCGCGTTCGATTATTGGCGTTGATTTAAATTTAATTCGCCCGAACATGAATAATATTAATAGAGTCGTGAAGACTCCTAGGAAAAAATAACTCATTGATGACCGTGCCCCTTATCACGATGAATCACGCAAACGCCCTCATAAATTTTTGAGTAGATTTCATAAAGCCATTCAGCAACTGCTACGGATCTATGACGGCCACCCGTACAGCCTACTGCAATATGAAGCTGACCCCGCACGTTATTCAAGAATTCAGGAATCGCAAAATCTAAAAAATTTCTTGTTAGCTTTATAAACTCGTGAGTCTCCGGAAATGTCAATAAATAATCTTTAACGGGCTTATCTGTTCCAGTCAAATTTTTTAACTCGTCGAGATAATACGGATTTGGTAAGCAGCGAACATCCATCACAAAACTTGCATCTTGAGGGACTCCGTATTTATAGCCGAATGAGCTAATAAGAATCGAAATTCCCCCCTCAAGCTCAAAGAATTCTTTTAAGAGTCTTTCTCTGTGCTGGTGTAAATCCATCATTGAAGTATCTATTACTATATCTGCGCGATCTAAGACAGGCGATAATAATTCACGTTCTGCTAAGATTCCTTCTAAAGTCGAGAGTCCTTTATTCAACGGGTGAACACGCCGCGTGCGTTCATAACGTCGTAATAATTCCTCGTCTGATGCGGTCAAAAATATAACTTTTACGATTCCTCCCCATGCCTGCGAAATTTCGTCGATTACTTTAACAAAATTGCTGCTTACATTGCGAACGTCTACAGTTGCGACGACTCCGCGACTCTTTGCTGCTTCTGGGCGTTCTGATATGAGAGTGAATAACTGCGGCAATAATTCAGGCGGTAAATTGTCAATTGTTATAAATCCAAAGTCTTCTAACACTTTAAGAGTCATTGTTTTGCCTGCTCCGCTCATGCCTGTAACTATTATAAATTGTTTTGAATCTTTCACTATTTTTACACCTCCTGTGTGATATTGTAGCACTTGAAAAATTTTTATAGTTAATAGCAAAATAGCTTGCTTCTGTAATTGTACACTCAAAAATCACTGTGTTATAATTCTTGCTATTCATGCTGATTTTAAGCGTTTTATTTTTTAAAGGAGGATTATATATTCATGAAAAAATTTTTATGCGGGCTGTTATTAGCTTTGCTTGTTGTGTCGTCCGTGTCAGTTGCTTTTGCAGGTCGTCAGGATTTCACGCTCAAAAATGAAACTGGGAAAACAATAGTAGCTTTCTGGGTGAGTCCTGCCAAAGATAGCAAATGGGACGCTGAAGTTGATAAAGTTACACCTTGGAAAGATTTGCTTACCGGTGAAAGCTGCAATGTCACATTTAACCCTAACAAGAATAAGAATGAAGAGGACTGGGACATTAGGGCAGATTTTGAGGACGGCACAAGCATAGAGTGGAATGATTTTGATTTATTCAAGACATATACAATAACACTCAGGAGCGACGGCACAGCTCACGGCGAATAAATAAATATTTTATAGAGAGGAGCATATATAATAAATCATGAAAAAGGGAACATTTCAACCGCATGTATTACCGAGAAGACGCAAAATAGGTTTCCTTGCAAGATCGGCATCACCTTCAGGGCGCAAGATTCTTCGCAATAGAAGGCGTATTGGACGTAAATGTTTGACCCGTGCCTAATGTTCATAAGCTGAAAAAAGGCTGGGAATTTGATCAGATTTTCCGCACTGGCATAAAAGTTAATGGCGAGCTGGTGCGGTTGCTTTATCTGAAGGAAGACTCGGACCTTATAAAATTTGGCTGTGCAGTCGGTAAACATCAGGGCAAAGCTCATATAAGAAACAGGGGCAAAAGAATCTTGCGTGAGGCATTCAGACAATTAGCAAATGAAATTATACCGGGCTTGCAGATAGTTTTAAGCCTGAAGGATAAAGGACTCGACTCAAAGACGCAGGAAATTCACAGAGAATTATTTAAATTATTAAGACGCAGAAATTTATTATTATCATGTTATCCCGTCTCGCAATCGCACTAATTCGCATTTATCAGATATTTATATCACCATTTATCGGAGCGCACTGCAGATTTTATCCGACATGTTCAAATTATGCCCTGAGCGTCTATAAAGAATGGGGCTTTTTCCGTGGGACTTGGCTGACTTTCAAGCGGCTTATCAAGTGCGGGGCGTGGCATCCGGGCGGGGTTGATTTACCGCCTAAAAAAATTTATACGAGGTGAAATTATAGAATGTGGGCACAAGCAAAGGCGTTATTACTCGGCTTACTTCAATTTATACACAATGCAATAACAGGAATAGGAATCGGAACTAATTTTGCGTGGGGACTTGCGATTATCGCATTAACTTTACTTGTTAGACTCGTTATGCACCCATTGACTCAAAGGCAAATGACGAGTATGCAGAAAATGCAGAAATTACAGCCTCAATTAAAAGTTTTGCAGGACAAATACGGCGATGATAAGGACGCTTTAAACCGTGAGACTATGGCACTCTACAAAGAAAATAAAGTAAACCCGGCGAGCGGCTGCCTTCCGTTATTAATACAATTGCCGATATTTATTTTACTTTACGGCGTATTATATGACCTGACAAAAACTGAAGCATTTACAAATGTTACATTTTTCGGAGTCAATCTCGGCGGGAGTGTCTTAACAACTGTTGCAAATGCCTTAAATCTCGTCGACGAGGCCGGAGTCAAAATTCCTGATGATCAGCTCGGAGTCGTTATGGTCTTCTTATCGTCATTCACAAATTTGGGTTTATTATTCTCGAATATAAGCATGTGGATATTTAATTTTATTTTGCTTATATTAATTGCTTGGCTCACTTGGTATCAACAGCATTTAACGAGCGCGGGGAATCCTCAAATGTCAATGATGAACTGGTTTATGCCGTTATTCCTGACGTTTATATGTTTCAGTTTGCCCGGCGGAGTCTTGCTTTACTGGGGAGTCTCGTCATTAATGGGAATAATCCATCAAGTAAGAATCTCGCGCAAAACAACTGAAGAAATGAAACAAAAGCCTACTCTATATCAAGAGAAGCCGAAATCTAAATAAATAATATTTTCTAAGGGGGTATTATGATTGACGCAGGAGCAAAAATTAACAGTCGAGGCAGCTGACATTGACGAAGCACTAAAAGAGGCCTCGCTTAAGTTAGGAGTCCCGCAGGAAAAACTCAAAGCAGAAATTATAAGCTCTGAACGCGGGGGATTCTTGGGACTCTTTGGCAGCAAAAAATTAACTGTTGAGATAACATATTCGCTTGAGTCTCAAGATTCAGAAATTGAAAGCAATAACGAGAACGCAAATAATTATAACGACATGCGCCCGAGTTCTGATTTAATTCTGAACGGTGTAGAATTCGTGAATAATGCATTAAAATTAATGGACTTCAACGCGGAGGCAGTTATTAGCACTGAAACAAGAAATACTATAGAAATCACCGGAGAAGACGCTATTGACTATGTTGTAGGACGTTACGGGGACGCGTTAAAATCTCTTGAATATCTTGTAAATCTTGCTTTAAGAGATCCGCGAAAAGAGCCAAGAATCAAAATTGATAGCAGCGGTTATCGTGAACGCCGCACAAAGAGTCTCGAACGTTTAGCAGAAGCAACAGCAAGACAAGCTATAAAATTTGGCCGCCCAGTGAGACTCGAACCTATGGCAAGCTGGGAACGCTGGGTAATTCATACGACTTTGAAGGATCGCGACGACGTAAGCACGGAGTCAATAGGTGAGCCGCCATTAAGAAAAGTTGTTATAATGCCACGTTATGACTCAAAGCCCGATATACCGCCCGGCCCTGCAACTATGAGAATAAGAGCGCAGAGAGACCGAGCAGCACAAAATAATAATAATCGCAATATTAGGCGATTTGGCAAATAATTTATTGATTCCCCTTTTGCTTTTATGAGTGAAGGGGGAATTTATATAATATATATAACTATGAAAATAACTACTTTTAACGTAAACTCAGTAAGAACGCGCCTCCCGATATTAATTAAATGGCTCAATGAGTGCGAGCCTGATTTATTATTCATGCAAGAAACAAAGACTCAAGATGAATTCTTCCCTGATTTGGCATTTAGTGAACTCGGCTATAAATCTTTCTTTCACGGCGGAAAAAGTTATAACGGAGTCGCCATTCTCGCAAAAAATAATCTTGACGTAAAAATTTCGTTTGGATTCAATGACTCTGACTCAGAATCAGGAGCAAATAATTTTGACACAAGAATATTGACTTTGACTTATAAGAATTTATTTATCTTGAATTCATATGTGCCGCAGGGTAAATCTATAGATCACCCGGATTTTAACGTGAAAAAAAATTTTTTTGCCCGAATCCGCAATATAATCAACCGCGAAATTTCTAAACCTGATAATTTATTTTTATGGCTGGGAGATTTGAACGTAGCACCGGAAAAAATTGACGTTACTCACCCTGAAGCGAAAAAAAATCACGTTTGTTTTTGCGATGAGATTAGAGAAATTTTTAAGAATACTTGCGCGGGACTCGTTGACGTGTTGAGACTCTTTCATAAAGAATCAAATATTTACACTTTTTATGATTATCGAGTAAAAGACGCTCTCACAAAAAAAATAGGCTGGCGAATTGATCACATGTTAGCTAGTAAAAATCTTGCTGACCTTGCTATAAATTGCGAACCTGACCCGCGAGTCCGTGCGTGGGAGCGTCCTTCTGATCATGTGCCTTTAACGGCTGAATATAATTATTAAATCATTCCGTAAAATTCGAGTCTCCTTCTGCACTCATCACGGCCAAGAATCTCGGCGACCTCAAAAACGCCGGGACTCACTTTCATACCAGTTAAAGCAAATCTCAACGGCATAGCATAATCTTTCATTTTTGCGCCCTCTTGAGAGCTTACCCAGTCGCGCGCGGCCTGTTCTAAAATTTCTGCTTTCCATTCATGCGAGAATAAATCAGCAAAAAACGGTTTCAATTTTTCGCGGTCGATTCCTTCAGCGTTCCAACGTGCTTTTACTGGCTCAAACGAAACGAAATAATCCGAGAATTCGGCCATCTCTTTAGCTGTCTGACCTCGTCCGGCCATAAGCGTTAACGAATCAGCAAGATATTTATCATCATGTGAATCAACATCTAAGCCCGCTTCAATCCAGAAGGGTTTTACCATTGAGAGTCTCACAAGCGGATCAAGTGCCTTTAAATGTTCTTGATTTATGTGATTCAATTTATCGAAATCAAATACTGCGGCTTTTCTTGTAACTCGTGAAAGCTCAAACCATTCTGCAGCTTGAGGACGCGTAAAAATTTCTTTATCATCTCCAGCCGACCAGCCTAATAATGCAAGAAAATTAAACATTGAGTCAGGCATATATCCCATATCGCGATATTCATAAATGCTCGTTGCGCCGTGCCGCTTGCTTAATTTTTTCTTGTCTCGTCCCAGAATCATGGGCAAATGTGCGAATTCGGGAACTTCCCAGCCTAAAGCACGGTACAATAAAATTTGCTTAGGAGTATTCGAGATATGATCTTCTCCGCGTATTACGTGAGTTATATTCATTAAGTGATCATCTATTACAACCGCATAATTATATGTCGGCATTCCGTCGCTCTTGATTATTACTATATCTTTGAGTTTGTCAGAATCTTTCTCGCGTAAACCGTCGCTCATCACGTCAATTTGACCGTAAACAATATCTTTGAATGAAATATCTTGGCCGGGTTCGACTTTGAATATAATTGCGCTGCCGTCTTTGTAGGCTTTGCCCTCGTTTACGAGTTTTTCTGCGTAATCGCGATAAATATCGAGTCTGTCAGATTGTCTATATGGGCCGTAATTTCCGCCTATATCCGGGCCCTCGTCCCAGTCAAGCCCAAGCCAGACCATGCAGGACATAATAGTTTGCTCATATTCTTTTGTTGAACGCTCTAAATCAGTGTCTTCAATCCGCAAAATAAATTTTCCGCCGCAGTGTCTCGCCCATAGCCAGTTAAATAATGCTGTATGGCCGCCTCCGATATGTAATGCTCCAGTCGGACTGGGTGCGAATCTGACTCTAACTTTGTCGCTTTTCTCAGTCATGTAAAAATTTGCCTCCTGATTTAAAATATTATTTTCCTGTGAAATTATACACTTAAAAAAATTACGTATTATTCTGATTTGTTAAGTAGCCTAATATGTTATAAAATTTACATGTCAAATTCAAGGAGGCTATTAAAAAATTGAATGATTGTATTTTCTGCAAAATCGCAAATAAAGAAATCCCGACAGATTTTGTCTATAGTGATGATAAAGTCGTTGCATTTCGCGATGTCAACCCGCAAGCCCCTGTTCATATTCTAGTAATTCCGAGAGAACATTTTGACTCAGCCCTAGCAGTAAAAGATTCTTCCGTATGGAACAGCCTTCTTGATGCTGCTGTTAAAATCGCTAAAAAATTTGATCTCGAAGGAAAAGGCTTCAGAATGGTAATTAATACCGGTGAACAGGGTGGACAGAGCGTTCCTCATCTTCACTTGCATTTACTGGCAGGACGTAATCTCGGCTGGCCCCCCGGCTAGCTTTCTGCACTGTACAGAGAAATCCTGAAGGGAGGGAATGTAATTGACTACAGTAACCCGTAAAGATGGCGAGACTCTGGAAGATACGCTCCGAAGATTTAAACGCGAAGTAGCCAGAGTAGGCACATTAAGAGAAGCCCGCAGACGTGAGCACTACGAGAAACCAAGCGACGCTAAGAAAATTAAACGCGCTGAGGCAGCACGTAAACGCAAATCAATGCGTCATAGGAATCCGATTTAATTTAAGCAATCAACATAGGGAGTCGCTTTTGACTCCCTAATATTATCAGGAGGTTTTATCAATGTTAAAGCACTACAAACGCGCTATATTATTACTTGTTATTCTTGCAGTAATTTTTTCAGCCGGAACAGTTTTCGCAGCTAAGAGAAGAGTCCCAGTTAAACCGCGCCCAAAAGTTTCACCGAAAATCGAACAGTTAAGACGTGAAGCAGATAGCGGGCATGTAGGCTCACAGTTTGAACTTGGCAGAATTTACTACAACGGCGACGGAGTCAAACGCGATTATAAGCAGGCTTATTACTGGTACGATAAGGCAGCAAATAAAGGCGATGCAAACGCTCAATATAGACTCGCAGAATTATTTTATTCAGGACACGGCACTAAGCAAAATTATTATAATGCCGCTTTCTGGTTCAGAAGAGCCTGCATATCTAATCACCGCAATGACTCAGTGAAGGGATCAGCTTTTCAAAGAGGTATGGACGCTTTCAAGTCAAAAGATTATAAGAAGGCCGCAGATTTATTCAAAGCAGCATGGAGCAGACCAGCCGCAAAAGTTGAGCCCGTAAAACCTCGTCCAGTGCCAAAGCCCGCACCCGCTCAAGTTGCAAAAAATG
>CAJOEQ010000014.1:0-3123 GCA_905233515.1 uncultured Synergistales bacterium | reverse complement strand
AACCGCCAAAGCCTGCACCTGCTCCAAAGCCAGCACCGACTCCCGAAAATCATAAACCCGAGCCGCCAAGACAGGAATCAAATAAGCCCGCGCCGACTCCTGCTCAAAACGTAGCAAAACCCGAGCCGCCGAGACCTGCAGAGTCTCACGTTCAGCCAAGACCGGAAGCCCCGAAACCGACTCAGACTCCTACTGCTCAAAACGTAGAGAAACCCGAGCCGCCAAAGCCTGAACATAAACCCGCACCGACTCCCGAACATAAAAGCCCCGCGCCGGACTCTCATAAAGTCGAACACGAACGCCCGGAACGTCCTGAAAATTCACGCCCGACTCCGCCCGAAAAGCCCAGAATCCCCGAGTCTGAACACGAACACAGGAGGCATGAATAAATAATGTCATTAGCTCAAGACATCGCAAAAGATCTAGTACAGGCCATGAAAGCACGTGAAGAGCCTAGACTCTCCACTCTAAGAATGTTAAAGGCCGAATTACAGAAATTACAGGCTGATAAAGGCAAATCAGCAGAAATCACGGATGATGACGTTCACGCGGTAATTAAACGCCTAATTAAGCAGCGTAAAGACGCAGCCGAACAGTATAAATCAGGCGGGGCAAATGACCGCGCAGAGTCTGAACTCGCAGAAATTAAAATTTTAGAGCCTTATTTGCCTAAACAATTAGAGGACTCCGAACTTGATAAAATTATCGCCGAGTCAGCAGCTGAAATTAACGCAAGCTCACCTAAAGACATGGGCAAATTAATGAAAACTGTAATGAAGAAAACCGCCGGCCAAGCTGACGGATCACGAGTTAAAGACAAAGTTAATGCGTTCTTGAATAAATAAAGCGCGCAAAATATTCACAAAAAAATTTCAAGCCGGGGTCTGTACTGCACTCCGGCTGTTGTATTCTGAAAAGTGGTTTGCGAAAAGATATTGTCGTTTTTCATTAGCAATATTTCAATTGAACTGATTGAGCCGAAATTTTATACTAAGATTCAAAATCTGTCAAATTTCCTGATACAAATTCCCGAAAAATTACCTGCTTTTTTTTGCTGTTATGTGCTAATGAATATAATAAAATTTTTATATGAACTCAAAGGAGAATTTATCACATGAGAAAATTTACTCTTAATAACGGGCTTGAACTCCCAGTAATGGGCTTCGGGACTTATAAGGCCGAGTCAAGTAAAATAATTCTCGACGCATTTAAGGCCGGTTATACTTATTTTGATACAGCGGAATTTTACGGGACTGAAAAATTTATCGGTCAAGCTCTCACAGAAGGCAATATATCACGCGACAAAATTTTTATTGCTTCAAAAGTTTGGAAAACTAGCATGGGTTATGATGAGACTTTAGCGGCATTTAATAGAACTCTTGAAAATTTGCAGACAAATTATCTTGATGTTTATATGATTCACTGGCCGAGACCTGATTTAGAGAGTCAAGACTGGGCAAATTTAGATTTACAGACTTGGCGGGCTATGGAAGATTTATATAATCAGGGCAAAATTAAGGCGTTAGGATTCAGCAATTTTTTACCCCTTCACGCTGAAAATATAATTAATAATTGCAGGATTCGCCCCTCAATAGCACAATTAGAATTCCACCCGGGACATACTCAAGCATTTGCATTAAATTATTATCGTGAAAAAAATATACTCGTTCAGGCATGGAGTCCGACCGGGCGCGGAAGAGTCCTCAAAGATGAGCTAATTATTTCACTCGCAAATAAATATCACGTCAGCACCGTACAAATTTGTTTGAGCTTTAATTTAGCTGAAAATGTAATGTCGATTCCTAAATCTTCAAGTCTTGAGAGAATGCGCGAAAATCTTGACTCGCAAAATATAATTCTTGATAATGACGATATTTTACAGCTTGAGAATATGCCCCCTTTAGGCTGGGGCGGTGAACACCCTGACAGAGTCAGAATAATGCTATAAAAGGAGAATTTATCATGAATGAAAAATTTTTATTGCTGCCTATATTAATTCCTGCAGTTGCTGCTGTGATGCTGCCTTTCTTGAAATTTCAAGACAAGAAATATCGCAATATTTTTATTGAATCGTCAGTGTTATTGAATACACTAATTATTTTATTGCTTGTTATATATCCGCCTGTAAATACTCTAACACTTTTCAGACTTTCAGAGAAGGCCGGTTTTGCTTTGAGACTTGACGGACTTGGTATGGTCTTTGCTGTCTTGATTGCGCTTTTATGGCCTCTCACGACATTATACGCGTTTGAATACATGACTCACGAGCATAGAGAGACTACTTTTTTCGGCTGGTTTATATTAACTTATGGAGTAGTTGCGGGGATTGCCTTAGCTTCTGACTTATTAACGCTATATTTATTCTATGAGATTATGACTTTAACGACTTTGCCGCTAGTAATGCATGAGATGGACGGGCGCGCGAGATATGCTGGACGAAAATATTTAATTTATTCAGTCGGAGGGGCTGCGTGTGCTTTTATAGCGTTGACTTATACAATGTATCAGGGCGGCGGGGAATTTTTCACACTGGGCGGGACTCTGGGAGTTTGGCCGAATGAACCTAGTAATATGCTTTTATGGGCGTGGTTTCTGGGATTTCTAGGATTCGGCGTAAAAGCTGCGATATTTCCATTTCATGGGTGGCTGCCTTCTGCGTCAGTAGCTCCGACTCCTGTTACTGCATTATTGCACGCTGTAGCAGTCGTGAAGGCCGGAATTTTTGCGATAATTAGACTCACTTGGTACGTTTTCGAGCCTGAAGTCTTAGCAGGAACGTGGGCACAATGGGCGGCTTTTATTCTAGCATGCATTACGATTGTATACGGGTCATCTATGGCACTAGCTACTCAGCATTTAAAGCGCAGATTTGCATATTCGACTATAAGCCAGCTTTCATATATATTAATCGGCGTATTATTATTAACTCCTGAAGGCTTAGTCGGAGCATTAACTCACATGGGCGGTCATGCGATCATGAAAATAAATTTATTTTTCTGTGCAGGTGCTATATTATGTCAGACTGAACGCGAATATTTATTTGACATGAGGGGACTCGTCGTAGGAATGCCGAAAACTTCTATAGCGTTATTATTTTCTGGGCTTGCTTTGTGCGGGCTGCCT
>CAJOEQ010000013.1 GCA_905233515.1 uncultured Synergistales bacterium | reverse complement strand
AATTCTACAACTTTCGGCGAATGAACAGAAACGCAATCAGTCAACGGTCTCACATCGTCGGCATTACATTTTTCAAGAACTAGCGCAAGGACTTCATTTGACGGCAATTCTCCGCCCTTCATAAGCGGGTAAAGTTCGACATATCCCGGCTCAATATCAGGCGGCCCTATTACTGCAACATCGATAATATCCTGATGCGCGCTCCTAGCATAATATTCATACGCTCCATAAGGTCCTGCAACGCTAAAACTTTCAACAGCGATTTGTATACGTTCTCTAAAATTTTCGTCGCTTTCAATATCGCTGCCTCCAGAAGACTCGCTAATATTTTCGACGCTCATCTCATACGGGAACACGTCAACGAGCCTGCGAATTTGACCTGCAATATAATTATTTCCTTGAGTGCCTGAATCTGTGCATTCGGCTGTAATAGTAATTTCTTGCTGACCTGCGGGAATTTCTGCCGCTTCAATTGTAGCAAATAAAATATTACTGCCGGGACTTGCCCGCGTTCCTTCAGGAATTATTATATTTTCGTCCTGTATTTCAGAGAGCGTGAATTTTAGAGTCGTCATTGCCTTTGCTGCTTCAAGTCTTGTAACTCCGAGCAGCGCGCCTATATGGTCAAGATAATCACCTTCAGAATATGCGAGTAAATTTTGTTTTGCTGCGTAATCTATCAGACTTCTTTGATGAATAATTATAAGCGTTATAGTTTCAAGGAATAGTCTGATTGGATCTCCTTTTGCTAGCGTCCTTTCTGTAATTTGCTCATAGAGTGTAATAATGTCGCGTTCTATCTCATCGGCTGCCTTGTCCGCGAAAGCTATATCAGAGAGTCCCGGAAATAAATCACTCTTCATTTATAAGAATCCTCACTTTCACGGATAATTTGCCGTCCATATCTCCCTCAAAGCTGACTCGTTTGACTTTGCAACGAGGCTCATATTTTCGGATTGCTGCAAAAATTTCGGCCTGAATTTCCGCCATTGCTTTAGGTGTCGGCCTGTCAACGGGGGCTGCATTTATGCCGAATAGCCTATCCATAGGCACGCTGTATTTAGGTGTTGAGCAAATAGTTTTGACGTTCTGCACGACTTCTTTTACTGTATTTGACGGCGCAAAATCTATTTCTTGATTCTGTGATGTTATAACGTCAACTTCCATTAGCTTCCACCTCTATATACTCTTTCAGATTTAGTGAGACATTTATAGAAATAAAAGTCCCATGATTGTCGATAATCTCAAAATTTTCGTTCAGACTTTCAAGTACCCACAAGCCATCGCCTTGAGGTTCTCCGTCAAGAATGAAGGGTACAGCCTCATGTTTATTTAGAATTTCGCGCAAGTTATTTAATTCTTCTTTAGGATTGACTCCGAGTCCCGCGTCAAGTTTTATAGATAGGCTTGCACTTGCTGGAGAAAGTCCCGTGAATTCTAATAAACCTTTGCGCCCGTGTATAGCATGTTCTGAATATTTTGCGCTGCGTTGTATCTGGTAATCTCGGAATGTTCGCACTTTTTCGTCCGAGACCTCAAAGACTACTTCTCCAAATGAGCCTATCATTATTTAATCACCTGCAAAAACGTTAGGGCTGCCAGTTGCCACGCTTGAGCCGCAAGAAACAGGATCGCCTATTCTTCCAGCTTGCTGCTTATTCACAAAAACGCTTGAACTTCCTGACGCTAGCACTCCGCCATGACATTCAGGAATTGAATTACAGTGTGTCGCCCATGCGTCGCCCTGTCTATGCCAGTTACGTTTATTCACAAAAACATTCGGGCTTCCTTCTATATTTGGACGCGGCGGCCAGTCTGCATGTCCTGTACAAATATCATTCAGTCTTGCGGCGGGCGGCATTTTCTGCTTCACCTCGCAAAAATCTTGTCGTGTAGTCAAGCCATTGATTTAAGATATAAAGTGTGTAATTATGTTGTCGCTTGATTAATTTGTATATGTGAAAATTTATCGCGATAATTATCACTGCGAATATTAATAATATTAAATCATGCATTGTGTATACGCTTCTCTCTTAAAAATTCCCGGTCAAGATACCATTTTGCTTTTGTCAGAGCCGTTAATCTATCCTCGCCCTGTTTCAGTCCTGCACGGGTTATGTATTTAATAACGTTACCGAGATTGAAATTTAAGCTGTGTGCCTCAATAAAGTCTATTGCTTCAATTCCGCCTGCATTGTAATAATCGGGATTTATTTGTCCTTGCTGTTTTAGCTGCTTTTGCCTCTCGTAATACTGGTTTGCCTCGTCGGCCTCGCTTACGGGATATTTGACTTCTGACATGATATTTTCTCCTATTAGCCGCAAGCACTCCATAAACACGAACTGCATTTTACGCAGCCTGACTCATGAATTAGTGTCTTTTTTCCGCAAATCGGGCATGCATCACCGTTAACATCAGGCTCAGGTGGGGAATCTTGAATTGCTGTATTGCTGGGCTTCCAACCTTCCGGTCTCATGCGTGGATACTTTAAATACGTTAAATACATGCGCTCTTCGTGTGTCATGATTTATCGTCCTCAATCAGCTCAAAACGTGCTACATATTGCGGAATCATTACCGTATCAAGCCATTCACTGGCACGTCTAACAAAATATTTGTTAATTTCATTATGATAAACAACAAGGACGAAGCCTGTATCTGTATCTATCGCTATATTATCAACTGTATAAACTCCGCCTTTATAGTGTCGATATTTGCCGCCTATTTTTATAATTTGTCTTGCCTCATAAAGTGTCATTTTTCTAGCTCCTATCAATTTTTATTATTTTATTGACACATTTTAAAAACGTGTTAAAATATATCTATCTTAACAAAACGAGGTGATGAAATGTCCAAGAAGGACAAAGAATTTCAAAAATTACTTAATAAAAAAACTCTTTCAAGCGATGAAGCAATCCGGTTATTAAAATTAGACGGCTGGATTGAAGACAAAAGCAAACAACGTAAAAAGTCCGGCTCAAGTCATCAGCAATTCATCCATCCTACTAAAAAAGGAAAAGTTACTGTGCCAGCCGAACGCAAAACACTTCCTGAAGATACGAGAAAAGATATTCTCATTCAAGCAGGATTATCGGGGGAATAACTCCCCCACAAATTTTAACATAAGGAGAGTTGCCAATAATGAAAGATATTTATACGTTCCCAGCAATATTTAATTATGCTGATGACGGAATTTCTATTAAGTTCCCTGACTTACCCGGCTGTTTATCCTGCGCTGATAATAATGATGAAGCCGTTTACATGGCGACCGATGCATTAAGTTTTCGGCTTTTCTCTGATGAACAGGATAATACTCCAATCCCTGAACCTTCTGATGTGCTTGAGATAAAAAAACAATTAAAGTCTAATCAGATTGTATCGCTAATTCGTATTTCAATGCCTGCAGTTCGTGCTAAATTCAACGATAAGGCTATGAGCAAAACTGTTACTGTACCTGCTTGGCTTCTACATGAAGGTAAGGAAGCAGATATCAACTTCTCACAAACTTTACAGGATGCCTTAATGCAAAAACTCGGCATAACACGCGAAATTAAACGCAGAAAATATAAATCTAAGCAATACGCATAAAAAACATAGCCCTCTGAATAGGGGGCTCTAATTTAAATCAATTCTCGTAGCTGTAAACTTAATATTCCCATCGGCGTGTATCTCAATATCCCCGACACAGTTAATTTGCATTTTGTGATTCTTGCGGTCATAAATTATCTCTGTACCGTCGTCATAAGTCGTCTTGCGAATGTCAGCATCTCCGGCGGGGGGCTTGTTTGTGTCGTCATAGAGTGAACAAAGCACGACTCCCATTTCTAACCCGTTGCCCATCATATTGCAATAAACGTGTTCGCCGATGTCTAAATGTGCCTCATCGCGATTTTTCTTTGAGTTCGAGACTGCAACAGGAAGCCACGCCGAAATTAAATCTCCTTTATCTGGAAATTTAATCCTTGCCATGTGTCTTTTTGCGTCATAAGCCGAAACATAACCAAATCTCCCGTGTGCGCCTTGTTCTGTATTTTCGCTCGGCATGTCGTCAACTCCCCTTGTAAACGTCAGTCCCAGTATAAACGAGCGGTTTATTTGTCCCTTTTCCGCCCCGACTCGTTGATTTTTTGCCTAATTTCTTGCTGCGTGTTTCTTTCTTGGACTCACCGCCCATGTTTAAATCTAATTTTGTCGTATAAGAATCACCGACACTGTGAGTCGCTTTCTCGATAACATAATCGCCGTCGAAATTCCCAAATCCTGAAATAGTGATATTACTAGCTCCGACAAATCTTAAATCTCCCATGAGCGTAATATTTGCGCTAATTTCTTTCTTGTTTGCGTCTCTGAGTCTTTTGTCGGCAATTCTTTTAGCGTCGTCGTGATTGTCAGCTTTCTGATTAATTTCTAGCGTCCGGCCTGTACCTTCTGCCCTGTAAACATCATCGCCCTCATATACCAGAGTCTTATTTTTCACAGGATCATGATATTGTAACTTTGCGCCTTTATAAGTCCCATTTGTCTTTGTTGAGAAGCTCCATTTAAGCAATTTCTTATCTCCGAATGAAAGCTCACCGACTGGCTCATGCGATTCATATTCTTCCTCGTCGTAGCAAACAAGCTGTGTATCAGTTACTTTTACGGCAATTCCATAATCACGCGCAAGTCCTGAAAGAAATTCTAGGTCAGAAACTTCCACCTGATCGCGCCTCTCAAATTTAGGATCGTCGGGACAATCCCAGAAAAGAGTTAGTCCGTTTTTATTCGCAACATCGCCCGCAATCGTCGATAAATTTGTATTCTCCCATGCTTTAGTGTGTTTCTCTTGCCTCATGGGCTTAGATACGAGCGTGGATACTGCCTTAATGCTTACTTGATTAGGAGGGCCGGAGCATTCTATTTGGTCAACTTCAAACGTGCCGCAAGGAAGAGACTCCGTTTTATTCGCCTCGTCCCAGTCATGAAGTACAATACTTGCTTTTATTGTATCTCCCTTAGTTGGAAACCAGTCGCTGCACCATAGCCGCTCTTTATCTTCGAGTGTGATAGAAATATCATCGGCCTTGTCGCTCGCATTATCTGTGTAACTGAATGAAATCAAATACGGCGCAATGTCCCGCGATATGTCTTTACCTTCATAAATAATAACAACTTCTGCATATCTTGCAGGATGAGAATCCATTTATCTCACCTCTTCCAAGCTGGCAAATTCTCAATTATGGGCGTATCGACATCAGGCACGTTCAGAATTACATTTGCAGGAAAAATCACTGTCTTAATATGTGCTGGGTTAGCGTCGAGTAAAATATCCGTGAGCTTTTCTCCGCCTAAATTCGGATACATCCTGAGCGCGATTAAATCCCAAGTGTCGCCCTGCTGTGTTCGATAAGTCCTCATGCGAAACTCACCCTCTGCATATCGTCTTGAAGATTTCTTAATACGTCCTCGACAATTTGCCTGAATTTGTTTTCAATGCCTGCCTCGCCACCGTTGACTGTGATATGAATATTCGGTGATAAATTCACGGTCTGTGAGCTGTTATTGTTAGTCATAGGACTCCCAAAAGCTAAACCCATTTCACGACCTGCCGCAAACCATAAAGGAATCCCCCGTGAACGTTTTTCAATTGGAATAATTGCCTCTCGTCCAGCTTCACCGACAATCGCCTGTGTTTCTCCGTCAATAAATCCGCCCTCTGCAAATCTCGGACTCTTGTTACGACCGCCTGCCATTAGGTGCGCTGACAAGTTCATTTATTGCAGGAATAGTTACACCGCGAATTTTGTCGGCGACTCCTTGCATTGTGGTGAAAATTTCTGTGAATCCTGCGCCCAGTGATTCCTTGAAAGGCTGCCACGCTGCTGTCATTTCGGCGACTCTGTCTGCAAATCCTTCGCTCATTTTGTTGAGAACTGTAATATCTTTGACTTGAGCCTGTAATGCTTGCTGCTGTGTTTCTGCCTCATCAGGACCAAGACCAACTAAACTGAGCGTCCAATCAACCGCACCTTTTAAGGAATCTGCAATCCATAATACCTTATCTTTTATAAATCCTACTACTTCACCTATTGTATTTTTTATTGCACTACATACTGATACAAAACCTGAGAGAAGACCGTCCCATATCCCGCCGAAATTTATATTTTTGAAAATTGATATTAAAGCATCCAAGCGATTTTTTATCATGCCTTTAATACCGTCAAAAGTTGTAAGCATTCCGTCCCACATTCCGGCAAAATCAAGCGTGAAGATACTTTTTAGAGTTTGCCATTGACCTTTTAACATAGTCTTCATACTCTCAAAATCTTTAGTAAAGAAATCAAATATACCCGAAAAACTTTCAGGGAAAATATTTTTTAGCGATACAGTATCCCACCATGCGGCGAATTCCTGCCACTTTTGATTTACCCAGTTATAGGCACTTGACGCGTATTCTTTAACAGGTGCGAAAATATCAGGTAATGTCCAAGAATCCCAAAATGCAAAAAACTCGTTCCATTTCTGCACAACCCAGTCATACGCAGATTTTGCAAAACCTTTTATGCCTGCAAAGACATCTTTTATCGTCCAAGAATTCCACCACGCTTTTAATTTGTCCCAGTTCTTATAAAGCGCGTAACCAATTGCGATTGCTCCTGCTATTGCCGTAATTATTAAGCCGATAGGGTTTGCATTTAGTGCGGCGTTCCATAGCCATTGAGCTGCCGTCCATGCCTTAGTCGCTGTTGTAATTAAAATTTGCTTACCATAATAGAGCGTGAGTTTTCCTATATCTAATAATTTTCTTCCGCCCTTCATAACTAGCTGCCATGCTTTCTGAGTGCCTGCTAAAATTTTTGTTTTTGCTGCTGCGAATAATGACGCGTGCCCATTAGCTATTAATTTCGCATTAAGCCAATCAAACGCGACTTGTGCTGTCTGGAATGGTAATTTAGTCAAATTCCATGCAATTTTTAGTCCTGTTATTCCGACTTTGAGAGCGGCAACACCGGCTACAAATCCCACTATGCATTTTGTAACTGTCGGATATTCCTGAGCAAGTGCAGATAATCCAGCCGTCCAACCTGCAAAGACATCAACGGCCTTTTGAACTGTAGGCAATAAAACATTACCGATGTCTATCATAAGACTTTCAGTCGCAGAACCTAGACGAGTCATAGCCCCTCGCATTGTGTTATTCATTACGTCGGCCATATCTTTAGCGACTCCAGTTCCGTTTTTAGCAGCTTCTAAGAATTCTTTATTAGTACCGTCTAATATTCCCTTTAAAAAAGTTTGTATTGCAGGTGCGCCTTGTTCTCCGAAAATTTTCATGAGTGCTTTTAACTGGTCAGCGTCCTTCATACCCTTCATTTTTGTAGAAAGTTCCTGCAATAAAGCGGGCATAGTTTTCATCTTTCCTTGAGCGTCTTTGAGGGATATTCCGATTCCTTTAAATATTTTCTCGGTCTGCTTAGGATTTTTTAGGAATTGCTGAAACGCAGTATTGAGCGTATGAAATGCATTAGTACTCTCCCAGCCTGCTTTTGTCATTACTCCCATCATTGCGCCTGCTTCATTGAATGAGAATCCGAGCCGTTCTGCCAGCGGGTAAATATCTCTCACACTTTGTGTAAAGGTATCAAGTTTCACATTGTTTATTTTAGCTATTGCCTCAAGAGCTCCGGTTGCTTCTCGACCTAAATTTTCATAAGATTTCAATGTCCCGTTTATTGACGCGTCCATAACTGCGAGCATTCCGGCGGCTGCTTCCTGACCAAATATATTTGTTAAATATTTCATTCGGTCGCCGGTACCCATATTTTTCATTTTATCTGCTAATTCTTGCATGAGTCCGGGCATTTTCCGCAAATTTCCTTGTGCGTCGCGTGTTGCAACCCCTAAAGCACTTAAAGCCTTCTCTACTGCCTTCGGTTCTTTAGATAGCCTGTTAAAAGCTGCCCTTAACGCCGTACCAGCCTGAGAGCCTTTAATACCTGCATTTGCCATAATTCCGAGCATTGCGGAAGTTTCCTCAATTGATACTCCCAAACCTGCCGCGACCGGTGCAACATATTTCATAGACTCGCCTAATAGTGCAATACTTGTGTTGCTTGCCGCGCTCATTTGTGCAAGAACATCGGCGACTCTGCCTGATTGATCCGCCGCAAGACCGAATCCTCGTAAAGTACTGGCTGCAATATCAGCTGCATTTGCTAAGTCCATCCCTTCAGCGGCTGCCATGTTCAATAATCCCGGCATAGCTGAAATTATTTCATTCGCTTTGAAGCCTGCACGCGCTAAATTTTCTTGAGATTGTGCCGCTTGAGTCGCCGTATATTGTGTATCTCGTCCGAGCTGTCTAGCTTGTTCTGATAATTGCTTGAGTGCGTCTGCGTCGGCCTGCTGCTGTTCTGCTGTCTTGCCTTTACCTGTAAAAGCTACAGCCTGAACTCTTGCCATAGCTTGCTGAAAATCTGCCGCCTGACTAACAGGTTTATAGAGTGAATACCCCGCGCCTGCTGCTGTGATTAAATCGCTCTTAATGTTATTCCATGAGAGACTTTGTTTTGTTGCAGCAAGGGCAGCCCGTGAATTTTGCAGTCTCGTTTGAGCGTCGGCTACTTTCTGGGATTGTTGCGCGAGTCTTGCTTGTTCACCAGCTAAATTTTTCGTGGAAACTCCTGCTTCAGTTAATCCTGTTCGTAATTCTCCGAGTTTTTTTCTTTGATTACCTAGAGAGACCATCAGCCGATTTGCTTCGACATTTGCCGCTGTAAATTCTTTCTTGAGTGCCGCCGTCGGAGTATTTGTTGAGCGCATTTGAATCCCTAACTCTTTAACTCTTGCGCGTGCTGCGTTGAGTTTTTCAGCTGTCTGGGACATAACGCCCTGCATTTTCTGATATGCGCCGATTTGCCCTGAAGTTTTCTGCAATGTCTGACTCTGTTTCTGTAATTGACTCAGAGCTTGTCCGGCTTTGCCAAATACACCGCTGAATCCTCCTGTTAAAGTTGCTCCGATCGCAAAAGCTATTTCCATTGCCTTAGCCATTCTACAAAATTCACCTGCCTTTCTTGCTGCGTTTTTCCATTTCCTGTTCTAATAATTTCGCTTCATCGCTGACTATCGTAACCCAGTCAAATAATTCGCTTAATCTCATATTTAACCAAACTGTTATGGGCGTGAAAGTATCAGCGCGGGCGAGTCTCACTGCAACCCGTCTTAAGATATTGCTGGGACTATATCCGGATTTGCGGTTGTCTCTGTTGTCTCTTCTGAGTCCGTAGCTATCAAAAAATTTCGTACTTCAGTGATTACCCGTGAAAAATCATGAGCATTCATCATTCTTAGTGCTTCGACGGGTATATGCGCGGCCTTAGCTGCTACTGAAATAAGATAGACGCGTGATAAATCCGTTACTGCCGCAAAATTTCCGGTTCTGATAATTTTCTCTTCAACCTCTATTAAATCATTACCAGTTAAATCATCAAGCGGAATATCAAGTATATCAACATCTTGTCCCTTATGCTTAATTGCTTTCCTGAGCTGAATCTTCATAAAATTTCCCTCCTGTTTATGCCTTGCCTAAAGCTACACGAACTTCTGCAAGCATATCTTCTCCGTCAACTTTGTGAATATAATTGACTTTGTCAATCTCTATGCGTTCTTTCTCATCAAGTTCGACCTTGATATAAACGATCTCGAATTCCGTTTGAGTGTCCATACTGTCGCCGACTACAAGATTTCCGAGATTGCTCGTTTTCGTGATTGCTTTCACAAAGACATGAAGCTGTGATGTTTTGTATTCGCCTGTGCCAGCATCGTAATTCTGAAGTGCTGCGTACAAGTCGAGATTGTTTGTTCTATGAGCCTGCAATTTGAAAAATGCATCAGTTGTAGTACGCCACGTAAGACTCAGTGTCATAGAATTGAAGTGACCGAGTACAACATCTTCAATAGTGCCTGCAATTCCTGCACCTTTGACTTCACTAGTCATAGATTCAAGGTTCGGAAAATTTCCTTCAGCAACTCCGAGTAAGTCCTCGCCATCAAGATAAACTTTAAAATTTATACTTCTTTCGGGTATTATATTTGCCATTGTCTAGCACCTGCCTTACTCAAATAAGCTGTTGAGATAAGCGGGATCAAATTCCAGAATTCCGACTATCTCTCTTGCAGGCGGGGGCGGACTCACATAAATATGAAATCTCAAAATCCCGTCTAATAAATCAGTCATTGCATTTTCTGCGCTCTGAAATTCAATTCTACCGCCTAAAATATACTCACGCGCCGCTAACCCGTTTAATCTGATGTTATAGCTATTTACTATAGTCTTAATCAATCGTCTAGTTATGGGCTTGTCTACTTTTTGCCAGAAAGTGAGTATAAACTCGTTGCCTATCCAGTCAAACATGCGTCGAACTGCTATAAAAGCGTCCTTCACGTCAGTATTTGCAGGATATGCTCCCGTCCTGTTGCCCCATGCTCGCCAGCCTCCAGTCCAGTTTAGGGCCGTAACTATCCCCTGACCGTTAAGGTAATTGGCCTCCTCAAAGCCTAAATCTGCCTCTTTCCCGTTCGCAACTACGCAGGCGTTCATTTGCAGGAGCTTGTTCGACGGCGATTCGTAGGGCACATCCTCGTTGTTCGCGTCTGTCTTGTTCATGAGGCCGATTAACTGCGTCGACAGGTGGAACACATCATCTCCGAGCTTAACTTTCGGCCAGCAGACTATCTCGTGAGTGCCCATGTAGTTGTTGCGGTTTTTCCACTCGGGG
>CAJOEQ010000012.1:10991-12990 GCA_905233515.1 uncultured Synergistales bacterium | reverse complement strand
TAGTAATAATATCACAACAAGGGGGAATTTTTTTAATGAGCAAGAAACCTTTACCCAGCAAAGAAAATATTTATAATACTAATTGCCCGATACTCTACGCTATGGAATTAATCGGACAAATATGGAAATTACCTATTTTATGGTACATTGCCGACGCAAAAAAGCAAACTCTAAGATATGGCGAACTCGAACGAAAAGTAATAGGCATAACTGCAACAATGTTAACTAAATGCTTGAGAGAACTAGAACGCGACAAATTTATAACTCGTAAGCAATATAACACAATCCCGCCGACTGTTGAATATTCGCTTGCAAAACGCGGCAAAACTTTAATCCCTGCGCTTGAGTCCGTCTATCAGTGGGCAGAGTCTCAAATGAAATAATATAGCGGATTTGTGAATATTCCCGTGTTTATGAAAGAATTTATCAGCTCGTTTATAATAATTTTCGCGCAATATTATAATATACTCATACACATGAAAGAAGGAAAAATTTTTTTGTCAGATAATAATAATTTATTCACACTTCCAAATGATGAGCCTTTAGCTGCACGAATGAGACCGGACTCACTTGAAAATTTTGCAGGTCAAGAGCATTTAATTGCACCCGGTCAAATTCTAAGACGCATAATAGACAGCGATAAAATACCGTCAATGATTTTCTGGGGGCCTCCCGGAGTCGGCAAAACTACTCTAGCAAGCATAATAGCCCGCAAAACTAAAGCGGAATTCATAAATTTTTCTGCTGTAACAAGCGGCATTAAAGAAATTCGCGAAATCATGAAACAAGCCGAATATAATAAAAATTTCGGTGCTAGAACTATTTTATTTGTTGATGAGATTCACAGGTTTAACAAGGCTCAGCAAGACGCATTTTTGCCCTTTGTCGAGAAAGGCAGCATTATTTTAATCGGTGCAACAACTGAGAATCCCTCATTTGAGATTAATGGAGCTTTATTATCTCGCTGTAAAGTTTTCGTGTTAAAGCCTCTGAGTCCTGACGACTTAATTAAATTATTGAGACGTGCTTTAGAATCACTTGGCCGGAATTATAAAGCTGATGACGAAATTTTACATGCAATCGCAATTTTTTCAAACGGTGATGCGCGGGCGGCGTTGTCTTTACTCGAAATGATGAGCATTAACTCAGAAGTCAATCAAGACGGGCAAATTATTTTAACTCGTGAAATTTTAGAGCAGTGTACATCAAGAAAATCGCTTTTATACGATAAGAACGGAGAAGAACACTATAATTTAATCTCGGCTTTACATAAATCAATGAGAAATTCAGACCCTGACGCGGCAGTTTATTGGCTTGCAAGAATGCTTGAATCAGGTGAAGACCCTTTATATATTGCCCGCAGATTAATACGTTTTGCAAGTGAAGATATAGGACTCGCGGATCCCGGAACTTTATCAATGGCCGCAGCTTGTTATAATGCCTGTCATTTTATAGGAATGCCCGAATGCAGCGTAAATTTAACTCAATTAGTTATACACATGTCAATAGCTCCTAAATCTAATGCACTTGACATAGCATATAATCTCGCAAAAAAGGACGCTTTACAGAGTTTGGCCGAGCCTGTCCCGCTTCATATAAGGAACGCACCGACAAAATTAATGCGTGATTTAGATTACGGCAAAAATTATAAATACGCTCATGATTTCACGGAAAAATTAACAAGTATGCAGTGTTTACCGGACTCGTTAATTGGCCGCGAATATTATAATCCGACTGAACAGGGCAGCGAATCAAGATACAAGCAAAGACTCGACTCAATTAAAAACTGGAAAGCCTCACATAAATAATTATTCTTTTATAGGTTCAGGCCGTCCGAAATAAAAACCTTGCGCTAAATCACAACCGGCGGATTTCAAAAAATTTAATTGCTCGTTAGTCTCTACACCTTTTGAGAGTGCCGGGATTCCTAATTTTTTCGCCATCTGTATAACTGCTGAAATTATTATATTTCCGCGTTCGTCGTCAAGGCTCTTTATCA
>CAJOEQ010000012.1:0-10955 GCA_905233515.1 uncultured Synergistales bacterium | reverse complement strand
GACGAATAACCCGATCCAAATGCATCCATCCAGACTTTAAAGCCGTGTTCTCTGAGCCTGTCTGTCTCGTGTTTCATTGCGTCCATGTCTACAGCTATTAAACTTTCTGTCAGCTCAAATCTTAACATTTCGCGGGGTATATTATATTTTGTTATAGCGTCTTCTATTACTCTTACTATATCAGTGAGTTCAAAGTCTAAGCGCGATAAATTTAACGAGACCGGTATTAACTTTTCGCCGTTGTTCCTTTCTCGGTTTAACTCTTCGCAGACTCTTTCAATTACAAATGAGTCTAATTTATGAATTTGATACGACTCTTCTAAGATATATAAATAATTTGCAGGCGATAATCTACCGTATTCGGGATCTTCCCAGCGCGTGAATGCCTCAACTGAAGCAATTTCTCCAGTGTTTACGTCTACAACCGGTTGAAAATATACTTTTATTTTGTGAGTGTCTAGAGCGTCCGAGAATGAATTTAATATATGCTCCTGTAAATGTAATTGTTTATCCATATTGCCGTCGTAGAATTTCACGAGAGTCCCGTATTCGCGCTTGATTGAGTCACATGCCATTTTTGCACAGTCGCAAATTATGCTGATGTCCATTTTTGAATTATTTATCTCGTAAATTCCGGCCTTTAACTCGACTATTACGCCGTGACGCATGTTATTAATTCTCACGCTGAGACGTTCTATTTTTTCCGGTAAATCGTCCTGAAGAGTTATTACTGCAAAATGATCGTCATCAAATCTAGAGACTAGACCGCGCGGGAATGTGTCAAGGAGAATTCTTGATATTGATTTAAGCATTCTATCACCGCCGGAAAATCCATAAGACTCGTTATATGTCCTGAAGTTGCGTATATTGAAATAAATACACTTAGGAGTGCCGCCCTTTTTCAGCAAATCTTTTATCAAGTTCGGGGCTTCCTGTCTAAAATATTTCATGTTAGTTAGTCCCGTTAAATTATCAGTCATATTTGCTTTAGGTTCAGGCAAAGCAGCTTGACCGGAAATTTTTAATAATTTCTCGCGTATGTCCATATCATTCAGATAAACATAAAATAAATTTCCTAGTTCAGGATCATGAACTAATTTGCCCCAGTCCTCTATTTTCTTGATTGTGCCGTTTTTCGTGATTATTCGATAAGTTACATAGTCATAGCCGTTACTTGCTTTTATTTGCGATTTAATTATCTCGTTTACTTCTTCTATATCTTCAGGATATACAATTGTCGCAAAACTCCCGCCCGTGAACCTAATAAAATCCTGAATAGAATCGCATTCAAATATTCGCGCAATTTCTTCACTCGCAAAAATAATTTCTTCTTCCGCATTGTCCTTATAAACGAGTAACGCCCCTGGCATGTTGACTGAAATTTTTTCGAGCGTCATAAAATTTTCATGATTATACAAATAAATCTCCCCTTAAAAATTTAATTAATTATTGCTGCCGTGCGTATTATCTCGTTTAAAATTTTTGGGAATATAACACGCTGAATTTATTAACTATCTAACTTTCAAGTCTTCAGGAATATAACGCGCTAAAATTTTCCTGAGTGCATCAGATTTTAACGGTTTAGGCAGATAATCATTAAAGCCGGCATTTATATATTCTTCTCTGAAACCTGTTCCAGAGTGCGCAGTTAAAGCTATATATTTCGCGAGTCTTGAAGGCCCGTCAATTAATTTTGCTTTGTTAAGAGTCTCTATTCCGTCAAGTCCCGGCATTCTATGATCTAGGAAAATAATATCATAGTGATTCGTCTCTAAAAGTTTTAAGCACTCTTCACCGGATTCGACTGTCTCGACTTGTGATTTATATTCTTTCAGCATTCCCCGCGCTACTACTAAATTAACGGGTGTATCATCGACAACTAAAATTTTTGCTTCAGGACAAGTGAAAGGCTCATCATCATCGGGCAAAATTCCGGGTATTATTTCAGGTTCGTCCTGTAAAAGCTGCTCATATTCTGCTATTGTGCCTCTAAAACCTTCCTGCGCTAATTGCTGGGTAAATTCAAGAGTGAAAGTGCTTCCCTTGCTGTATTCGCTTTCTGCGTGGACTTTACCGCCCATTAACTCAATCAAATATCTTACCAGAGTCAGGCCAAGCCCCGCCCCCTGTATACTTTGAGTCTCATTTAAATTCACGCGCTCAAATGAATGAAATAATCTCGATAAATCTTCACTTCTTATGCCGATTCCAGTATCTTTTATAGCAATTTTCATGTTGAGTCTTGAGTGTTCGTTAAGTTCTCCCCTGACAATCAACGTAATAGAGCCTTTCTTAGTATATTTCACGGCGTTATCGATTAAATTCATTATTATTTGTCGTAAATGATCCTCATCGCCGTATAAATGCTCGGGCAAATTTTTATCAATGTCGAGAACTAAATCAAGCCCCTTCTCATGTAAGGACTCAAAATTGCTTTCTTCTATATCTTTGAGCATCTGCCATAAATGATAATCTGTATTAAATAATTCCATTTTGCCGGACTCAATTTTAGAAATGTCGAGTATATTATTTATTATAGTGAGTAAGTGATTCCCTGCTCGTCTAATATCAAGTGCGGCCTGTCTTATGCCCTGATCCTTGCTTTCTTTGAGAATCATTTCATTCATTCCTAAAATTGCATTCATGGGAGTTCTAATCTCGTGTGAAGTATTTGCTAGAAAATCACTTTTTGCACGATTAGCGGCGTTTTTGATTCTAGTTGACTGCTCGGCATTGAGTCGTGATGTCTCTAATTCTTTCTCTACAGTGTTCATGCGCCTGTAAGTCGGAGCCTCATAATAAAAGAATATTATAAATAATAAAATCGTAGCTGACACATAAACAAATAAGAATTCACGAACTACGACATATTGAATCACGAACGAGCCTATTAATATACAGCCTAAAACATTCATGACTATATATTGAGATTTTGCCGGGTAAAATTCTTTGTGAGTCAATTGCAGATATACAGCGACTGCAACAAAATATACAACGTAAACGCTCCTCCAAAGTGTATTATATGCACCTCTCTGCAAGCCGCCGGCGTTGTCAATCAGGAAAAAAAATCCATATGTAGCAGGAAATAAATTTAATACTAGAACGGCAAAACTCGACGCAAGCAAGATCATATTTAACATATCAAAATTTTCGTCTCGGACTTGTACGTACTCTTCAACGTAACGCATTAAGCAAAACGCATTTACATTCACTACTGCATAATAAAGAGTTCTCACTGCTAAATTTAAACCGTGCTTATGTCCCCAGCCGTCTATTAAGAGAGTCGATATTACTTCCAGCAAAGCCGCTAAAAATGTTGATAGAGATAAATATCTGAATCTCCTATTTATTTCCGCGTTCGTGGCATATCTGACAAATAAAAATATCGTCATTACTGCCAAGAATGGGAGCATAGTTACTTCAAGGCCGACATTAATTCCGTAAGTCAGCATTATCTAATGCCCCCCCCCCCCTGAGTAATTTTACTGGGAGGAATATATTTTGATAGCATTTCTTCAAGTTCTGCACCGTTTACAGGTTTGCTCAAGAAATCATCAAAGCCGGCTGCGAGTAATTCAGCACGAACTCCGACAAGTGCATTTGCAGTACAGACTATAACTTTTGCGCTTGCTCCGGGTGCGTCGGTCATCTGCTTTAATTTCGCTAGAGTCTCTTTACCGTCCATTCTAGGCATCATATAATCCATTAAAATAACGTCATATTGATTTTTAGCGATTTTATTTAAGCACTCTTCACCTGAGTCGGCCTCATCGATTTTAATTTGAGTTTCTTTCATGAGTGAACGCAGAACGATTCTATTCATGTCGTTATCGTCGACTATTAAGACTCTTGCGTCAGGAGCTTTCAAAATTTTGCGGGTCTCTTTTTTCTGTTTTGAGTCTTCTAATTCGTATTGCTTGATTGTCTTATTTCCGACTACTTTTTGAGGGATTACCACGTGAAAAGTTGAGCCGATCCCATAAGTAGAAGTAACTTCAACAGTGCCGCCCATTAATTCAATTAATCGCCCAGTTATAGCAAGTCCGAGTCCTGTGCCTTCGATATTATGAGTCTCCTTTGAGGTTATGCGGCTGAAAGATTGAAATAATTTCGGGATGTCCTCCGCGTGAATTCCGATTCCTGTATCAGCGACTGTCATATGAAGCACGATTAATGAAGGGTCGTCGCCTCGTTCACCTGATAAAGTAAATTTTACGCTGCCTTTTTTCGTGTATTTGACGGCGTTATTTAAGATATTTACCATAATTTGATGGACTCTGATTCTATCTCCGAATAACTCTTCAGGCAGTGACTCATCAATTTGAGCAATATATTTTAAACCTTTCTGCTCGGCTCTGATTTTAATCATGTTGTCAACGTCTCGCAGGACTCGCGCTAAATCATAATTTCTAGAAGATAATTCAAGCTGACCGGACTCAATTTTTGAGAAATCAAGAATATCATTTATTATGTGTAATAAAGTATTGCCCGCGCTTTGTATATCTCGTGCGTATTCATAAATCGGGCCGGACTCATATTTGCGTAAAATAACCTCGTCCATTCCTAAAATAGTAGTAAGAGGCGTGCGAATCTCATGAGACATATTTGCAAGAAATTCACCTTTAGCGGCATCGGCGGCAATTGCGGCGGCATTGGCTTCGTCGGCTATTTCCTTAGCTTTTCGGAGTCTCTCAAGAGTTCGCTCTAAATCTCTATATGCCGGAGTCTCAAGCAAAAAGAAGAAATAATACACATTCACAGAAATTATTATGAAATTTACGGAAATATCAGGGAAGAAATTAATTTGTGTTATCTGAATAGCCCAGCATACCGAGAAATTTAGGAATAACGCCCATAATTGACCGCGAGAAAAATTTTTACTGTAAATATAAAGCTCTACCCATGTCCATATAGCCCACATAGCAGGATAACCGTATGATAACAGCCAATTTAACGCGCCGGGGATTAAATTATTACCGCGAATTAAATAATTTGCTCCGGTGAAATGCCCGATTAACATAAAATAAAAAAATGTTCCCAGCACTATATTTTGAGCGTAAAGCATTCTTTTTTTGCCGGGAGTCTTGTCCGTGCTGAAACCTGCTATATAACGCATAAACATGAAATAAACTCCGCACGCGGTCATCTGCGAAATTAACGAACAATAATATTTTGTCGTGATTGAGGCCGTAGAATTCTTTGCAAGAAATAAAGTTACAAATACATCAACAATGCTGCTTGCTGTTGTCATGTAACAATATCGCAAGAGGCCTTTTTTCTCGGAAGTTGAGCCGGAATATATAAGCTCAAGATATACACAGAGTGTAACACTTAGAAAAATTACGGCGATTTCTGATTCTATTATGTAATGACTTTCCAAATTTAAACATGCTCCTTACTGCATGAAAAATGTCGCAAAAATTTTTATTTATTAGCTAAGAAATATATTTAATGAAAGTATAACACTTGCGCACTAATTACGATATTATTTAAATTCGAGTTAATTAATAATAATTAAAGCAAAAATAAAATTTTTTGTAATATAGCACCTGCACCGTAAATGTGATATTATTCAAAACATGAATACTCAATTTTTAAGACAATTTATAACGACTACTAAAAACGGAGCCGCGAACATAAAATCTTTATGTATTTGTGCATTCGGTGTAGTATCGTCGTTTTCTATGGGATTACTGGGAATTATAAGACTCGTGCAGGGATTCAAGAATTCTGCGACGGCGTATTTAATTCTTTGTGCGCTGTCATTGCTGGTATTAATTTATTCAATTAGGAATATTTCACGTGGAGAATCTAAAAAAATTTCTTGGCTTGAATATCCTGTAACAGCAGGAGGCTTTATATTCGGCTTGACTGCGTTATTCTTTATTGACGGCGGAATGGACGGAGGAGTTCCCGTTTTCTTTATTCTTGCTGTAGTTGCCACGCCCTGCATAATGGATTTTGCGGACGCTGTTGTCATGTTGAGTCTGGAAATTGCCGCGTATATTTTAAATGCTGTATTTCAACATTTTTATCCCGGCTCAATTAGTTACGCTTTGGCAGTGAGAGGCAGTACATTTTTGCCCATTTTAGTAGTAACCGGCGCGCTTGGACTCTTATGTTTGATTTATACGTACTCATATAGAAAGCAGCAAGTAAGACTCGATTTGGCAATAAAAGAAGCTAACTCAGCAAATGAGGCAAAAAGCTCATTTCTTGATAACATGTCCCACGAAATAAGAACGCCTATGAATTCGATTTTAGGCATGAACGAGATGATTTTACGAGAAGAAGACCGACCCGAAATAAAAGAATATGCGCTAGTAATTCAACGGAGCGGGCGGGCATTGTTGGGAATAATTAACGACATTCTTGACTTCTCGAAATTGCAAGATAACAAAATGGAAATTTCGCCGGTTCGTTATGATTTAAGCTCGTTAATAAATGACATGGTAAATATTGCCGCTGAACAGGCCAAGAAGAAATCTTTAACTTTCACTGTGAATGTCGATAAATCAATCCCGCGAATTCTTGACGGCGACGAATATCATATTAGACAAGTCATGTTAAATTTATTGAACAACGCAATAAAATACACTGAGCGCGGCGGAATTACTATAACAATAGGATTTGAGACGATTGACACATATAATATTTTGCTTAAATGCGCAGTAACTGACACGGGAATCGGCATAAAATCTGAAAATCTCGAATATATTTTTACCCCGTTTGAGCATTTAGAGACATCAAGAAAATTCAGTGCTGACGGTTCAGGGCTGGGACTTCCTATTGTGCAGAAATTATTACAGTTAATGGGAAGCGAACTCAAAATTGAAAGCGTATTTCATAAGGGATCTACTTTTTCATTTGATGTGCGGCAAAATGTTATCAAGTGGGAGCCTATAGGCGATTATGAACGTGCTTACTCAATGGCAACGACTCGGCAAAATGTGAAATTTACTCAATCATTCCAAGCACCCGGCGCAAGAGTCTTAGTTGTTGATGATGCAGATGTTAATTTGCTTGTGTTCGCTAATTTGCTTAAGAAGACAAAAATCAAGATTGATACTGCTTCAAGCGGTGTAGAGATGCTGCAAATGGCCCGAATGAATAAATATAATATGATTTTCTTAGATCACAGAATGCCCGGAATGGACGGGATCGAGGCTTTTCACAATTTACGCAAATCTCCGGACGGATTGAATTATAAAACTCCTGTTGTAGCGTTAACAGCTAATGCAGTTTTAGGAGCAAGACAATTATATATTGATGAGGGATTCAGCGATTATATTTCTAAACCTGTTGATACTGTGAGGCTTGAGCAGATTTTACTTGAATATTTACCGCCTGAATTAATTATCAAGGGCGACGCAATGACTCCGGACGAAGTTAATACGCCTGAAATAAAGCAAGAAAACGAGTCAGCGCAAGAAATTGAGCAAGAGTCAGAGTCAGACTCGACTCCTTCACCCTATAAAAATATTCCCGGAATTGATTATAATGCGGCAGTAACTAACTGCGGAAGTGAAGACACATTTATTCAAGCACTCGAAATTTTTTATAACACTCTTGACAAGAAAGCCGATGACATAGAAAAATTTGAGCGCGAGAAGGACATAAAGAATTACACGGTGTTAGTTCATGCGTTAAAGAGTGCCGCGCGTTTAGTGGGAGCTTTGAATCTCTCAGCCGACGCAAAATATTTAGAGGAATGCGGCGATAAAAATGACGTTCACGAGATAGAAACAAAGACTCCGGCGTTATTATCGCAATATAGGGGTTATAAAGAAGTTCTCGCAAAAGTTTTCGGTAAAAATGAGCCTGATTTATCATTGCCGGAAATTTCTATAGAAGATTTGCACGAAATGTATTCGCTTATAAAAGGGTTTGCGGCAGATTTTGATCTTGATAATATTGACAAAATGATCGAAGAAGCTAAAAATTTCCGTATACCTGAGTCCGAGCGTGAGAGATTCGAGCAAATAAAAGACTGCGTCACGGCTGCTGATTGGTCGACGCTTGAAAGTTTATTAGATTAATTTATATTATTTGTGAAGGAAGGCAGAAAGATGAGCAAGATATTATTTATCACAGAAAAAATGAGTTTCATATCTCAAGGAATAATTAATCATTTGAAGACTCAAGATTTCGAGGTTTTGACGGTTCATCCGGACGTTACAGCAATATCTACATTTTTGAAAGAAGATAATTCTACGAGCGTTGACGATGACTCATCAGTTGATCCCGAAGTTGCTGCATTATTGAGTGAAGAGGGCGGCGGGGACGCAGGAGCAGAGGCAGAAGGAGCAAGCGCGCCAAAGTCTGATATACCGAGAATCTTTATACTTTATTTGCAGGGTGAAGACAATTTAATGATTGATGTACTCGGCTATATTCGTGATTTAGTCGAAGATAGGGGAATAAGATTTTTTGTTATCGGGACTCAAGAAGAGCTTGATTTAATTATCGGCAAAAAAGCTGATTACGTTGCAGCAATGTACACGAGGCCGGTAGATCTTCAGGATTTAATAGCGCGTTTACAGAAAGAGGGCGAGGCAGTTGACAAGCTCAAAGAGTTTAAAAGCATTCTGATTGTTGATGATGATGCTACGGCTTTGCGCTCAATGAAGAGTCTTTTATCGACCCGCTATAAAATTTTAGTTGCGAATTCAGGCATGAACGCAATCACTATACTTGCAAAAAATAAAGTTGATTTAATTTTGCTTGATTTCGAAATGCCCATAGTGAACGGCCCTAAAGTTTTAGAGATGATTCGTTCTGATCCTAACACGGCAAATATTCCCGTAATGTTCTTAACGGCGAAGGGCGATAAACGCAGCATTATGGAAGTCTTGAGATTTAAGCCGGAAAAATATTTATTGAAAACTATGCTCCCGAAAGATATTCTTGACAGCATAGACGAATTTTTTAGAATGAGACGCTAATATAAAACACTCCTTTCTCAAAGCACTAAATAAGACTCCTGACCTGATTCAATAAGGCCGGGAGTTTTATTTTTTACGCATAACCTAGACGCTTTAAAGCAAGATTATTTTTACGCCATCCGGGAATAACTTTCACCCATAAATCAAGAAATACAGGAAGCCCTGTTATTTGTTCGAGTGAATTTCTTGATGATTCGCCTATTTTCTTAATCATTGAGCCGCCTGCACCGATTATAATTTTTTTCTGGCCTTCAGTCTCAGTAATCAGTGAAGCACGTATATATAATTTTTTCCTGTCAGGGAATTCGTCCGGGCTTTTGTACTCGTCAATCTCAACGGCGACTCTGTGAGGTATCTCGTCACGCAATAACATTAAAATTTTTTCGCGTATAATCTCACTTGCCATAAATCTTTCAGTCGTGTCCATTAATATATCAGGATCATAAATCGGCTGGCCTTCAGGTAATAAATTTTTCAAGATAGAAATTAGCTCATCGAGACCGCGTTTTAATTTGGCTGATATAGCTATTTTATGTCTGAACGCGCAAATTTTTATATATTGTCCGAGTGCCTGCGCCGGATTGAATTTGTCAGATTTATTTATAACGAGTATAACCGGCTTTGATTTAACAAGTTCGGCCATGTGAAAATCTTGCGAGTCTAAATTTTTCGTCCCAGCGTCAACAAGCCATAAAACTAGATCGCAGTCTTCTATAGCGTCAAGTATAGAATTATTCAGGAAATCGCCGAGCTTGTCAGAATTATTGAATATTCCCGGCGTATCAGTAAAAATTATCTGCGAGTCAGAGTCATTATATATGCACCTGATTAAATTTCTAGTAGTCTGAGGCTTAGGAGAAATTATAACCGCGTGAGTCTTTAACAGCGCATTAATTAGTGAAGATTTGCCAGCATTTGGACGGCCTATAACTGCAACAGTTCCGCATTTCATGATTTAATCGGGATCTAGTGAAAAGCAATGAGGTAATAATTTTTTCAGCTCGTAGACTTTTGCGCCGTCCTTTGAAGTCATGACTACGAGCATATTTCTATTAAATTCCATGAGGGCTTGACGACACGCACCGCACGGAGGGCATTCAACCTTAAAATAATCGTCTGAGTCCTCATGTGAACCGACTACGGCAATAGCTAGGGGATTGCGTTTCCCTTGAGATACCATTATGACGACTCCGGCTCGTTCTGCACAAATAGTAACACCATAAGAGGCATTCTCAACGTTGCAAGATAAAATTATTTCGTCATTCTCAAATAAGAGAGCTGCTCCAACATGAAAACGCGAATACGGCACATAAGCTCGATCTGCTGCCTCACGTGCTTTATTTAATAAGTCTTCAGGCGTAATTTTTTCTGAAGGCCATAAATCTATTGCGGACAATTTATTAACCTGCCTTAATTGAATTAATATGAGTAACTAGAATATTTTACACCATAACAATTTTTGCATGTTGTATAATTTTCATGAAGGGAGCTTTATTTGCTGCGATGGCTAAATATAAAATTGAATATTATCGAGACAAAAACGGCAAAAGTGAAATACTTGATTTTATTAAGGGACTTTTAGAATGTCTTGAGACTAACAAGAATGCACGTATACAATTTAGGCAAATAGCTAAACACTTAGATTTATTATCTGAACACGGTACAAATTTGCCGGAAAAATATACTAAGCATATAGACGAAAATATTTGGGAATTGCGGCCCGGGGCTAATAGGATATTTTATTTTTGCTTGTGCGGTGATACGTTTATAATGCTTCATCATTTCCGTAAAAAGACAAATAAGACTCCGAAAAACGAAATTTTACGAGCTAAGACAGAACGCGATGATTATTTAAGGAGGAATAAATAATTATGGACTATGAAAATATTATCACATGGGAAGATTTAAAAGAATATGCCGGAACACATTATCCTGAAGCTAATAAAATATTAGAAGAAGCTCACAAAGAAGCAGAGATAATTTCTTCTATTATGGATAGATTAAATAAAG
>CAJOEQ010000011.1 GCA_905233515.1 uncultured Synergistales bacterium | reverse complement strand
TCAAGAGCTAATGCAGCACAAGGAACTCTCATATTTCCTATATTGCCGGATAAAAAACTTAAATAAGTCCCTGACATTCCAAGAGACGCATAATAAGAAAGCGGCTCAACAATATAGAAAGCTCCAAAACTTATAACTGTAAGCAGCCAAGCCGACGCAACAAGAGAAAGACTCGGCCAGCAATCATAAGTCATGCATAAATAAATAACAGGAATAAACGCCGTTGCAGCCGCTAAAAGATTCGTGGGTGCTCCGATTTTGATACATGATTTTTTCCATGCGTCCATTGATTGTTTTTCGTTCATGGTCAAGACCTCCCTTAAATTTTAAAACATAGAGTCGTGAATTATTCCGGCTAAAATTCCGATTATCATAGCGATTCCAAGTGAATATTCTGCGAGTTTAGGATGTTTAGGGACGACAAATTTTCCTAGTGCCATCATTCCTATTGCGCCGCCTAAAACTGCACAAGTTACTCCCGTGTTAATTTTCGGGCCGATTGCTATCATTGAATTTGCGTTCAAATATCCAAATATACCAATTGAACACGCCGCAGACATTACACCGAGCCACTTAATATCACCGCCGGAAACTTTTGCGCGTAAATCTTCGAGTAACGGCGTAAATAATCCCGTTGAAACAAGCCAGCCCGCCCCGTTTAGTGCCATTGCGAACCATGAGACAGCCAGAATCGTAAGTGTATAGCCTTCACCGCCGAATTTTACGCCCGCAGCAGTCGCCCCGTTTGTTGCCGCAGCAAGTTCTGTAGCAGCCGCTCCGATAATTGAAAGCCTAAGCCAGCTCATTGGACTCCCGATTGCTGCCATTAATCCCACCATTACAATAAAGACTCCCAGTGCGGGGCCTATTGCTGTAATCAGACCGATTCTAAATGCCTTTCTTGGTATAGCGGGATCAAGACTAACCGAGTCCGATGTCCTACGAGCTAAACGAATGAAAAAATATGCTTGGACTGCAGCAATAAAAACTGTTATTCCGCAGAGCCACCATATTATAGGTTGATTGGAAATCTCTAAATAATCCATAATATAATAGTCCTCCTTTGTAATTATGAGATAACACAAAAAAAAGCCGCTTAGGAAAATAGCGACTCTGGAAAAGTATTTTGACTCTGTCCTTTTGCCTGAGAGATTCGGCGTTAATTCACCTTGCACCTTCGGCACTCATGCTATAATGAGCTTCTCCAGAGTTCCCCTTAATATTCGGTTTTCGTCGTTATAACAAATTCCGCATATCTCATAGGGGAGACAATTTTTTTGTTTAATTTAAATCATTATATCATGCTTAATAGAGAATCAAAAAATTTTTATGAATGCTATAATTTCTCGTAATAAATTCATTCACGGAGCAAATATAAATATAAACATGAACGAAAATATTTTAAATTATGAAACTGTCTCACTTGATGATAAAGAGTCCGCGCTTGTAATTCTTGATCAAACTAGACTGCCTAATGAGATAAAAATTTTGCATTTAAAGACTCAGCCGGAAATTTGGCAGGCAATCTATAAATTACAAGTCAGGGGCGCACCTGCAATCGGAGTCGCGGCTGGATTCGGGTTATATCTCGCTGCAAAAAATATTGAGACGAATAATTATGACTCATTCATTAAGCAGCTATACGAGGCAAAAGAATATTTAAACTCTTCACGGCCTACTGCTGTTAATTTATCATGGGCGTTAAATCGTCTTGAGAAAATAGCAGTCAATAACTCAAATAAAAGCATCCCAGAAATAAAAAATTTATTGCTTGCTGAATCAATTGCTATAAAAAATGAAGATATTGAGACTTGCAGGAAAATCGGCGAATATGGATTATCACTCTTGAAAGACGGCGACGGGATTTTAACTCACTGCAACGCGGGACAATTAGCGACTTCAAAATATGGGACTGCTTTAGCTCCTATTCATTTAGGACGTGAAAGAGGCTTAAATTTTCGAGTTTTTTGCGATGAGACAAGGCCGTTATTACAGGGTGCCAGACTCTCAACTTTTGAATTACTTGCTGATGGAGTAAATACGACTTTAATATGCGATAACATGGCCTCACAAGTTATAAAAAATGGCTGGGTAAATTTTATTTTTACCGGCTGTGATAGAGTCGCAGCTAACGGGGACTCATGCAATAAAATCGGGACTTCAGGACTCGCAATTCTAGCAAAATATTACGGGATTCCATTTTATATACTTGGCCCGACTTCTACAATCGATATGAATATAAAAACGGGACGGGATATTATTATTGAAGAACGCCCAGAGTCAGAAATTACAGATTTATGGTATCAAAAGCGCATGGCACCTGAAGGAATAAAAATTTATAATCCCGCATTTGACGTTACTGACAATGAATTAATCACGGGAATAATTACAGAATTCGGGATCGCCCGCCCGCCTTATAGTGAAAGCCTCAAAAAAATTTTTGAGCAAAAAAATGCAGGTCTCTCACGCTGAAAAATTAAGAAACCTGCACGAAATTTTTTATAAATTTATATCGGGAATCGTTGCAAATCCCTTCGCTAAATCGTCATCAGTGGGAATATAATCCGTCATAGTGTGATTATTATATTGCTCATAAGCAGTCATATCAAAATATCCCGTGCCTGTGAGTCCAAATATAATAGTCTTCTCTTCTCCTGTTTCCTTGCATTTGAGTGCTTCATCGATTGCGGCTCTTATTGCGTGGCTTGACTCAGGAGCTGGCAAAATTCCTTCAACTCTTGCGAACATCTCGGCGGCCTCAAAAACTTTTGTCTGCTCAACTGAACGAGCTTCCATTAATTTATCGTGATAGAGCTGTGATAGAATGCTGCTCATTCCGTGATAACGCAAACCGCCCGCATGATTCGCACTCGGTATAAAATCATGTCCAAGCGTGTACATTTTAGCCATCGGGCAAACTTTTCCGGTATCGCAGAAATCATAAGCAAATTTTCCACGCGTAAAACTCGGACAGCTAGCAGGCTCAACGGCTATAATTTCATAGTCAGCTTCACCGCGCAATTTTTCACCCATAAACGGAGAAATCAACCCGCCTAAATTCGAACCGCCGCCAGCACAACCGATTATAATATCAGGCTTAATATTATATTTTTCGCAGGCTGCTTTAGTCTCGAGCCCTATTACAGATTGATGCAGTAAAACTTGATTCAACACGCTGCCGAGCACATATCTATAACCTTCAGTAGATACAGCGACTTCTACAGCTTCAGAAATTGCACAGCCTAGTGATCCAGTCGTACCGGGGTGATTTTTATTTATTTCGCGGCCTGTGTTCGTTTCCATTGATGGAGAAGGCGTTACACTTGCTCCGTAAGTTCTCATTACTTCACGTCTAAAAGGTTTTTGCTCGTAAGAAACTTTTACCATGAAAACTTTACAGTCAAGATTAAAATATGAACATGCCATTGATAAGGCCGTCCCCCATTGTCCTGCGCCTGTCTCTGTTGTAACGCCCTTGAGTCCTTGTTTCTTTGCATAATAGGCTTGAGCGATTGCAGAATTTAATTTGTGAGAACCTGAAGTATTATTACCCTCAAATTTATAGAAAATATGCGCGGGAGTCTCTAATAAATTTTCAAGAAATACTGCGTGAACGAGCGGCGAAGGTCTATACATCTTGTAAAAATTATAAATCTCATCAGGAATCTTTATATATGCTGTATCGTTGTCGAGTTCCTGTTTTATAAGCTCATCACAGAAAACCGGGCGCATTTCCTCAAAAGTCATAGGCTTGAGTGTTCCCGGATTAAGCAAGGGCGCGGGCTTTGTCTTCATATCTGCACGGACATTGTACCAAGATGACGGAATTTCTTTCTCGTCGAGATAAATTTTATAAGGCACATCAATTTTTTTACTCACTATAAATCACTCCTAAATTAAATAAATTTCGCAAGTTATTATAATGCAGAGATAAATTTTATAAGCATACATTTTTGATATATATTTTTTCATGATATTATAGCGGGCATTTATGGACGGGCAAAAAAACGCACTAAAAAAATTTTATTCCTGAGTTATAAATATATAAAATTTTTGCGCTGAAAATGTTTTGTGATAAAATCTCACGTAATTACGCCCTGTAATAGTTCAGGGCAATTTGTAATTTTCACAAAGGAGTCCTGAATATATAATGAGAACAGAATTGCTGGGACAAGAAAAAAATATCGTCAAAATTAAACTCGAAATCGAAGCCAGCGAGTTCACAAAAGCACTTAACCGCGCATTAAATGAGTTGTCTATGCAAGTCAACATTCCCGGATTCAGAAAAGGTAAAGCACCTCGCAAAATCCTTGAAATGAGATTCGGACGCGACGCAATTTATAATGAAGCACTTGAAAAATTAATGCCCGATGAGATTCGCAAAATCGTTGATGACTATGATCTTGAACCAATTGATACGCCTTCACTCAATGTAACTGAGAAAATAGAAGAGGGCAAAAATGTTCTTTGTGAACTAGTCTTTGAAGTCCGCCCAGAAGTCGAATTACCCGAAATTGACGGACTCGAAATCGAAAAAGTTACCGGTGAAGTAACTGATGAGGCAGTTGACAGACTCGCAAAACGAATCAGAATCCAGCTCGCTGAAGTCAAACCCACCGAACGCGCTATACAAGACGGCGATTTAGTTGATCTTGAACTCACAATCAAAGTAATTAATCCCGACGGTACAGAAGCAGCCGAACAGCCTAAACCTGAACCCTCACACGAAAAAATTAATTTAGCCGATGAGACAATAAGGCCGCAGGTTAGAGAGGCTTTAATTGGCAAATCAAAAGGTGATGAGGTTACAGCTGAATTTGACGTAGAAGAAAATCACTCTGATAGACCTTTAGCAGGTAAGCACGTCAAATACTCAATGAAAATTGAGACCGTTTCAGAGTATATTTTGCCTGAACTCAACGAACAATTTTATAAAGACGTTTTCGGACAAAATACTGAAATTAAGGACGAGTCAGCATTTAGAGAAAAACTCCGCGAAGATATTACAAATGAAGTCAATGAGACAAGCAAGACGGATTTACAAAATCGCGTAGTAGAATTAATTGCAAGTAAATCTAAAGTAGATCTGCCAGAAAAATTTGTAGCTCGTCAGATTCATTCAATGAGGCACGACGACGAACACTGGGCAAAAGATAACGGACTCGAATTAAAACAAGTTTACGCGCTTGACACTGAAGAAGGCCGCAAAGGTTATGAGAAACTTTTACGAGACCGCGCAGAAATTGCCGTCAAAAATGTTCTTGTAATGGACGAATGCGCTAAAAAATATGATGTCCATATAGAACAGGAAGATATTGACGCAGAATTTGAACGCCGAGCAAAGCAATTAAACGTAAGCAAAGGTTTTGTCGCAAAATTTTTCTATGAGAATAAAGAACAGCTTGACAGACTCACCGACGAATTAAGATGGTCAAAAGTTGCCGATGTCCTTATTTCTCATATGAACGTAAAAGAAGTAAAGGAACTCTCAAAGCCTGAAGAAGTCAAGCCCGAACAGGAGAATTAATTAATGGCCTATTATATTCCTTATGTAATCGAACAGACCGGGCGCGGTGAAAGAAGTTACGATATTTATAGCCGGCTCTTGAAAGATAGAATAATTTTCCTAGGCTCTGAAATTGTTGACGACGTAGCAAATTCAATCGTTGCTCAATTATTATTTCTTGAGAGTGAAGACCCCGATAAAGACATAAATATTTATATCAACAGTCCCGGCGGAAGTGTCAGCGCAGGGCTTGCAATTTATGACACTATGCAATATATAAAGCCTCAAGTTTCTACTATTTGCGTGGGACTTGCTGCAAGTATGGCCGCAGTGTTATTAGCAGGCGGAGCAAAGGGGAAACGATTCGCACTTCCTAACGCAGAAATGATGATTCATCAGCCTTTAGGAGGCGCAAGAGGTCAAGCAAGCGATATAGAGATTCAGGCGCGCAATATCCTACGCACAAAAGAACGCATGAATAAAATTTTAGCCTCTCACACTGGGCAAAATATAAAAACTATCGCGAAAGACACTGACAGAGATAATTACATGACAGCCGATGAAGCCTTAAAATACGGCCTAATCGATAAAATAATTGAGGCAAGATAAAATTATGCCCGATATTTTTAAGACAAAATTTGACAGGTGTTCATTTTGCGGGAAGCCTCGTTCTGAAGTTGAAGACATGTTCGACGGCCCTAATGGTAATGTCAGAATTTGCGATCAATGTATTGCAGTATGTAATTTAATGATTGCTACTAAAGACGGAGAAGAAAAGCCTAAACGTCAAATGAATATTTTTGATGAGAGGGCAAAATCTAAGAAATCAAGCAGAGTCGACGTGTCAGACGCTTATAGAACGAGTACTAAAATCGGCGATGAGATTAAACCTAAAGATTTAAGCAGCTTTCTTGATCAATACGTAATAGGCCAAGCCCGCGCAAAAAAAGTTGTCTCTGTTGCTGTTCATAATCATTATCAAAGAGTCCGCAATAATCTTGAAGGCCGCACAGATCCCGACGTTGAACTGCAAAAAAGTAACGTGCTTTTACTCGGACCGACCGGATCGGGCAAAACTTTAATTGCTCAGACTATAGCGAAAAAATTAAACGTGCCTTTTGCGATTGCAGATGCTACGACTTTAACAGAAGCGGGATATGTCGGTGAAGACGTAGAAAATATTTTAGTGCGTTTATTGCAGGCTGCTGACGGTGATTTACAGGCCGCAGAAAGAGGCATTATTTATCTTGATGAGGTTGACAAGATAGCGCGAAAATCTGAGTCAGTCTCTATCACCCGCGATGTGTCAGGAGAAGGAGTCCAGCAGGCTTTATTAAAGATTCTTGAAGGTACACTCTCAAATATTCCACCTAAGGGCGGCAGAAAACACCCTCAGCAAGAATTTGTACAGGTCAACACTGAAAATATTTTATTTATTTGCGGTGGAGCATTTGACGGACTAGAACCCATTATAGCGCGCAGAGAACTGCAAAAATCTATGGGATTCGGCTCTGAATTGGCGAAAAAATCAGGCTCCCACGAAATTTTAAGCAAAGTACAGCCTGAAGACTTAGTAACTTATGGATTTATCCCGGAACTTGTCGGACGTATACCCGTTTTAGTTGCTCTTGATGAACTTGATAAAGAGGCTTTTATCAGGATTTTGCAGGAACCTAAAAACGCACTCGTCAAGCAATATACAAAAATTTTAGAGATGGACGGGGTTAATTTAGAATTTACGCCTGAAGCTCTAGAATTAATTGCAGAACTCGCAGTAAATAAGAAAACTGGCGCGCGCGGTCTACGTTCAATCATGGAAAATTTAATGCTTGATTTAGAGTTTGAATTACCTTCAATGCCAGACTCACAAAAACGAGGCAAGAAATTAATTATTACTCCTGAATTTGTGAGAAATAATCACATTCCATTAGATACGCTTTTACATGAATAATAATATTTTTACAAAATCCCGGCTTGAGGCTGCATGTTTCACGCCGGGTCAGCTTTTACAGGAAGACTCAAATTTGCCGGAAATTGCTGTAGCTGGCCGTTCAAACGTGGGCAAATCGTCATTAATTAATGCGTTACTAGGTACAAGGCTCGCTAAAACGGGTCAGACTCCGGGCAAAACAAGAAGTATAAATTTTTACAGAGTCGAAACAAAAGAAAATTTTGCGCTTAGACTCGTGGATTTGCCGGGATATGGCTATGCTTCAAGAAGTAAGACCGAACGCAATGACTGGCGAAAACTTGTATCAGCTTACATGAATAACCGCGAAAATTTAAAACTTGTCTGTCATTTAGTAGATTTCAGGCACGGACTATTAGCAAATGATAAAGAATTACAGGAATATATAAATCAATCAGGCAAAAATATTTTTGTAGTCTTCACTAAGGCCGATAAAATAGCGCGCGGCAAATGGAAATCTACACGAGACAATTATATACGAGACGGCTTATATTCTGTTGATGTTCCCGCAATAACTTCAACTTTTACAGGAAAACAAGAAGGCATTAACGAATTAATTAATTTTATAGTAAATTTCTTGAGCAAATAAAGGAGTGTGATATTTTGCGGAAAATTTATTTTAGCTTGTTATTGCTGCTCGTGTTATGCTCATCTTGTCAGGCAGATATAAATAAAATCTCAAATATTCCTAATTATCAATGGCAAAAAGTTGCTAATTTTCCGGACTGGCTCGGGCGGGTTGATGATACACTTGCAATTAATAACATGATGGGATTTAATTTCTATCATGGTCAGGGACAAATTTATATGACTGTCTCAAAGCAGGTCAAGAGCTTTAATTTATTTATTAACGGAGTCAAATTCAACACGTCAGAATGCAATAACGGCGGAAATTTTATAATTGACTTCTCAAATATAGCAAAAGACGGAGTCAATAATATACAAGTTTCTAATATCGTACCGTATGAGTTAAAGAATGCTATAAAAATTTTTGTGCCTTATCCTGTAGTACTCGACGGGAATATAAACGAGTCCGGCATAAATCAGCAAGTTTTAAATTTAATCTCTGATATAATTGCCTGTGATATTTCGCACGGATTCCCAAGTGCACAGCTAGCAATAATACGAAATGGCCGGTTAGTTTATGCTAATCAATGGGGCAAAATTAACTCTTACAATCAGGACGGCACGCGCAAAAACAGCTCGAACGTAAATATAAATACTCTTTATGATTTAGCTTCAGTTACAAAAATGTTCACGATTAATTATGCTGTTCAAAAATTAGTCAGTGAGGGCAAATTAAATATTGATTCAAGAATTATAGATATACTTGGCCGGGATTTTGCGGAAAAAACAATCAAAATAAATTACTCCGGTTATAATATTCCTGATATAAACACGCTCAAAAAATGGAAGTCAGCAATTACTGTGAGGGATTTATTATGTCATCAAGCAGGTTTTCCGGCAGATACTCAATATCATAATAAAAATTTTGATGCAGTTAGACAAAAATATGATCCTAAGACGAATAATATTTTATACGCAAGCAACCGCGAGTCAGGTTTACAAGCAATTTATAAGACTCCTTTAATGTATAAGCCCGGCAGTAAGACTCTATATTCAGACGTTGATTATATTTTGATGACGTTCATAATCGAGAAAATAACAGGTCAAAATTTAAATACTTACTTGCGAGAAAATTTCTGGCGGCCTATGGGATTAACTCACATAACTTATAACCCGCTAAAAAACGGTTTCAATGCAAATGACTGCGCGGCGACTGAATTAATCGGCAACACTTACGGAAATAATATAAACTTCCCGGGAATCCGCAAATATACTCTTCAGGGAGAAGTACACGACGGAAAAGCATTTTATGTAATGTCAGGAGTCTCAGGCCACGCGGGGCTTTTCTCAAATGCTGTTGATATAGCAAAATTAGCTTCTGTTATGCTTACTGGCGGATATGGAGGCAATAAATTTTTTTCGCGCAACATAATAGACTCCTTCACAGCTCCTAAAAATTTAAATAATTCTCAATGGGGTGTAGGCTGGTATAGACAAGGTGAAGATAAACGAGTCTTTTATTTCGGGACTGACTCACAATCTAACACAATCGGCCATCAGGGCTGGACGGGGACTCTTGTAATGATTGATCCGACAAAAAATTTAGTGATTGCTTATCTCACAAATAAAATAAATTCGCCAGTTCTGAAACCTTTTAATCCTAAGAAAATTTTTACAGGAAATTATTTCACGGCGGCGACTCTGGGATTTGTCCCGCAATTAATTTATATGGGAATTGACGGAGATAATAATAATATTTCTGAAAGATTAGCATTGACTCTAGCTGATATGACTCAAGAAAGCATTAAATTAATCCCTCAAGGCGCGGCATCAACAAATCCCTACACAATAAACGCGAAAAGCAAAATATTTTTACTGAGAAATTATAATAATAGCGATAAGACGGGAATAATAAATCAATATTTGCCTATACTCGAAAAAAATTTTTCTGAAAAGTTATCGCGCAAGAAATAAAATAAATAAATCCCGGGGGACTCGCTTAATAATAGAATCTCTCGGGAATAAATTTTTACCCTCTTATGACTTCTAATGCGCTGTTCCACATATCGCGGCCAGTTGTAACAACGCTTAAATTTGCCTCATATGCGCGGCTTGCTACTAACATGTCAGTCATTTCACGAACTAAATTAACATTTGGATATGCGACATAACCTTGTTCATTTGCGTCGGGGTGATCGGGCTGGTAAGTCATTCGGGGCGCGCCGTTGTCTTCAGTTATGCCGATGACTCTTACTCCGCCTATATCGTGATAACCGTCAAGAGTCTCGTCAAGCATTTCCGCAAAAACTGGCACGCGTCTTTTATAGGGGCCTCCTGCTTTAGTTCGTGTTGTATTAATATTTGCTAAATTTGAAGTCCAGAGTCTATGAGCAGTTAAAGAACTTCCGGCGATTTCCATACTGTCAAAAATTTTCATGATTTATTTACTCCTTTTATCTGCCAGCTATAACACTTCTCAAAGTAGAGTTTTTTGTTGCCGCAATTCTCATGAAAGCACTATACATCATGCGTGTTTCTGCTAATATTGCCATTTCGCGTTCAGGGTCGACGTTATTCAAATCGAGTCTATATTGTTCGTCAAAAATTTTGAAATCTGCCGCGTGAACGTCGCTGATTCTTAACGGTGCTGAAGGTATATGAGCCTCATCTGTTACTGTCATGTGTAAATGTTTATCCTGCTCCATAACTTTGCGTAATTGATCCTCAAATGAGACATTTCGCCTAGCATAACCGGGTGTATTTGCATTAGCTACATTTTTTGTTACTGCGTTGAATCTTTTCGCGAGAGATTCAGACTCTTTTGATATTACGTCCCATGTGTAATCGCTCAACATGATTTTATTCTCACTCCCTGAATTTGAATTTATGCAAGCTATTATACAACAAATAAAAAAAATTCCCGATCCTGAAAAAATTTCAAGACCGAGAAAAATTTTATTGTTTAATTACATTATGCCTTTATTGCTTCAATTCGTCCGGGATATGCTGCGATTGCTTGTTTGAGAATATTTAAAGCCTTCTCTAAATCTTCTTTCTTGAGAACATAAGCGATTCTCATTTCGTTAATTCCCTGTTCAGGATTCGCGTAAAATCCATTGCCCGGAGCTGCCATAGTTGTTTCGCCGTTAATGTCGAAATTCTGAAGCATCCAGATAATAAATTTCTCTGAGCTGTCTAACATCGGGAATTTTACCATTGTATAGAAAGCTCCTTCAGGTTCGTGGCAAATAGTCCCATCAATTGCCTTGAGTCCCTTATATAAGACATCGCGCCTCATTTTGTATTCTTTGTTGACTTCTTCAAGATAAGATTTAGGAGTCTTATATAATTCAGTAGCTGCTACTTGTTCAAGAGATGAGACACTTAAACGCCCCTGACATAATTTCATGGCCTCAGCAAGAAAATCTTTATTCTTTATAGCAATACAGCCAATTCTCGCACCGCACGCGCTGTAACGTTTAGAAACTGAGTCGACCATTATGACTCTGTCTTGAGCGTCCTTAATTGATCCAAAGCTGACAAATTCACCGTCATTGTATCTAAATTCGCGGTAAACTTCATCGGCAATGATAAAAATATCGTGTTTTTTCGCGATCCTGCAAATCATGCCTATCTCATCAGGAGTATACAAGACTCCCGTCGGGTTGCAGGGATGAGACATCCATATAGCGCGAGTCTTTGACGTGATTAAATTTTCGATTACATTTTCGGGCGGTAAGTGATAGCCGTTTTCTGCATTCGTAGGAATCGGCCTTAATTTTGCCAGCGCACAATTTGCGAAAGTATTATAATTCGCGTAAAAAGGTTCTGGGACAAGAATCTCATCGCCTGCATCACATAAAATCATGACAGCAAAAGAAAGAGCCTCACTCCCTCCGCAAGTTACGTAAATATCATTGCGATCATAAGGGACTCCTATACCGTGATAATATGCGCTCATTGCATCGCGTAATTCGGGGATTCCCTGTGAAGTTGCATAGGCCACTGTCGCAGGATGAAAATTTTGTATTGCCTTAAAATATCCTTCAGGAGTCTTTATATCGGGCTGGCCTATATTTAAGTGATAAACTTTTTTGCCCTGTGCTTTGACCTCATCAGAATACGGAATTAACCGCCTAATAGGTGAGAATCTCAAAGCCTTTATTCTGTCTGAAAAATGCATAATTTACACTCCTTATTTTGCCTTACCTTGATTAGCGACTGCTGCCTGAGCTTTTGCAATTGCCTCAGCATCTCCCAAATATCTGTGTGATTTCGGGGTCATGTCGTCATTAAGTTCGTAAAGTAACGGGACTCCAGTCGGAATATTGAGCTCAAGAATATCTTTCTCTGATACGTTATCGAGATATTTAACGAGTGCTCTTAATGAATTACCATGAGCAGCAATAATTATTTTTTTGCCTGATTTAATTTCAGGAATAATTGAATCTTTCCAGAAAGGAACGACTCTCGCTACTGTATCAGCAAGACACTCAGTTAACGGCAATTCTGACTCGCTTAAGCCTGCATATCTAGGATCATGGCCGGGGTATCTCTCGTCTGATTTTTCCAGAACAGGCGGCGGAACGTCGTAACTTCTGCGCCAAATTTTTACTTGAGCATCACCGAATTTCGCGGCTGTATCTGCTTTATTGAGTCCCTGTAAAGCTCCATAATGACGCTCATTTAATTTCCATGAGTGCTGAATCGGAATCCACATTAAATCCATCTCTTCAAGGACAAGCCAAAGAGTTTTAATTGCTCTCTTTAACACTGAAGTAAACGCATAATCAAATTTGAATCCTTCAGCTTTTAGCAATTTCCCGGCCTCGCGAGCTTCGTTAATTCCCTTCTCTGAGAGTGGAACATCAGTCCAGCCCGTGAATCTGTTTTCTTTATTCCATGCGCTTTCACCGTGTCGAATTAATACGATCTGATACATGAAAAAATTTCCTCCTTCTATAAAATAATAATTCTTGTGCGCTAGATTATCAGAAAGTTTAAAATTTTTAAAGCCCTGAATGTTAGATTATGAAAGTTTTTAGACGTGAAAATATGACAAAAGCCCCCGATTTAACAGGAGCTTTTACTGTATGGGCCTACTTGGACTCGAACCAAGAACCTTCCGGTTATGAGCCGGTGGCTCTAACCACTTGAGCTATAGGCCCTCTTGATTGACTAGAGAATTTTACACGACGAAATATTTTGCGTCAAGAGAAAATTTTAAAATCAGTGCGAAATTTTGTGATTCTATATTATAATTTGCTATAACACCATTAAAAATTTTATTCAGCACGAAAGGAAGTAGTACGCTATGAAAGAATTTAAGTATGTTATCACTGATCCGGTAGGTATTCACGCACGCCCCGCAGGTTTACTTGTGAAGGAAGCAAAGAATTTCAAGAGCACTGCAACATTCATTAAAGGCGACAAGAGCGCAAAAGCAACTTCCCTGATGAAATTGATGGGAATGGGAATCGTTCAGGGCGATGAAGTTACAGTCAGAGTCGAGGGTGAAGACGAAGAGACATGCGCCGCCGCAATCGAGAAATTCCTTAAGGAGAACTTCTAATTATGCAAGTTTTCCAAGGCATAAAAATTGTAAACGGTATCGCAATTGGTAAGATAAAAATTTATAAAACTCCCGTTTACGAGATTAACGAGGGTGCGCCCGCTGATGTTGACGCAGAATTAGCGAAATTCGAATCAGCCCGCGTTAAAGTTCAGGAGCAGCAAAACGCACTTTATGACAAGGAAATGAAAGACGGCCATAAAGATACAGCAGGAATCTTTGAAGCTCATGCGTTAATGCTTGATGACGATGATTTAATTGACTCGTGCAAAGAAATTATCTCAGACGGACACACAGCAGAGTTTGCAGTACGTGACGGATTCGAGGCCGCCGCTGAAATGTTCAGAAATATGGATGATCCCTATTTTCAAGCAAGAAGCGCGGATGTTATTGACCTGAAAAACTCTATGCTTGATGTATTATTCGGCAATGATACAGAGAGTTTACAGGGTACTGAGCCCGCAATCTTAGTTGCTGAAGATATGGCACCTTCTGAAACTGTCAAACTTGATAAATCTTTATTGCTCGGTCTTGTAACTCGTCAGGGAAGTTCTAACAGTCATACGGCAATTTTAGCTCGCAGCATGAATTTACCCACTTTGATTCAGTGTAAGGACATTGCTGACGACTGGGACGGAAAATTTGCGATTCTTGACGGCTATAATGCTTGTATTTATATTGAGCCTGAGCAGAAAATTATCGACGAATTATCAGCCAAGCAAGCCGAAGACAGAAAGAAAGAAGCCGAATTACAGCAGCTCAAGGGCAAAACAAGCGTAACTAAAGACGGTCAAAAAGTTCGAGTCTATGCAAATATCGGAGGGCCAAAGGACATTAACGCCGTTATCGAGAATGACGCAGAAGGAGTCGGCCTGTTCAGATCTGAATTTGTTTATCTCAACAGCAAGACAGACCCGACAGAAGACGAACAATTTGAGGCGTATAAAAAAGTTCTTGAAGCTCTTGCGCCTCGTTTAGTCATAATCAGGACTTGCGATATTGGAGCAGACAAGACTATTGATTATATGAATCTTGACAAGGAAGACAACCCCGCGCTAGGTTTCAGGGCGATTAGAATTTGTCTCAAGCGTCCGGAATTTTTCAAGAGACAATTACGCGCTTTATTACGAGCCTCAGCATTCGGCAATCTCGGAATCATGTTCCCAATGATTATAAGCCGCTGGGAAGTAGAGAGCTGCAAAAAACTTTTGGAAGAGTGCAGAAAAGAATTAGAATACGAGGGAGTCAAAGTCGGAAAATATGAAATCGGCATAATGATAGAGACTCCGGCGGCTGCTTTATGTGCTGATGATTTAGCACCTGAAGTAGATTTCTTCTCACTCGGCACAAATGATTTAACGCAATATACTTGTGCAATAGACAGACAAAGCGCGAATCTTGAAGATTTTGCAGATACTCATCATCCCGCAGTCTTGAGACTCATACGTGAGACAATCGAGGCCGGCCACCGCCATAATACATGGGTGGGAATTTGCGGCGAACTCGGAGCAGATCCGACTCTGACTGAAGAATTCTTAAAAATGGGAGTCGATGAGCTTTCAGTCAATCCCAAGAGCGTTTTACCCTTGCGCGGTAATATCAGGAATGCTGATTTGTCAGAATTCAGGAAAAAACAAGCACAAGAATCTCAAGCACAAGACTCTAATCAGCAAGTGCCGGGATTCTGGGGGAGGTTATTTAAATAATGTTATATGGAGCATTAGAAACCGGCGGCAGTAGGACAATTTGCGCAGTCGGCGACGAAAACGGCCAAGTCTTAGAGAAAGAAGTAATTATTACATCTACACCCGATGAGACTATGGCAAAAGTTTTAGAGTATTTCAGGGCAAAATTAGAAGTCCCGGAAGGTGAAGAGGCTATTTGCGCACTCGGAGTCGGAAGTTTCGGCCCCGTTGATGTACGTAAAAACTCAAAAACTTATGGAACAGTCCTAAATACACCTAAAATCGCGTGGCGTAATTACCCGATAGTTAAAACTCTTAAGGATGCCTTAAATATTCCCGTCGGACTTGATACGGACGTAAATGCTGCTCTTCTCGGTGAAGTTGTCTGGGGAGCTGCAAAGGGTTTATCTGACGCAGTATATATCAAAATCGGCGCAGGTGTAGGAATGGGCGCAATGAGCGGCGGGCATTTGATTCATGGAATGCTGCACCCTGAAATCGGCCATATAAAAATGGTACGAGTCGAGGGAGATACTTATAAAGGCCATTGTCCGAATCACGGCGCATGTTTTGAGGGTATGACCTGCGGGCCGGCAATTCACGAACGATGGGGCAAATCTCCGAAAGAATTAGCAGATAATGCTCAAGTCTGGGAATTTGAAGCGCGTTATATCTCGCAGGCTCTCACAGCAGTAACGTTAATGCTCAGTCCGCAAAAAATTATTCTCGGCGGCGGAGTCATGCATCAGGCTAAATTATTCCCGTTGATTCGCACTTATTTGCTTGAAGAAATTAATAATTATATCGACACGAAGGAATTACGCAATATTAATAGCTACGTCGTACCAGCTGCGTTAAATGACAATCAAGGCATTATGGGATCTTTGAAGCTCGCAGAAATGGCCGCAATTGACGCAGAAAAATAGAATATAATAATATCTGCCTCGTTAAAATAATTTATAATAGCGGGGCAGATTAATTTACGAGAAAAAAAGAGGTAGAATTTTTTGGCAGAGATTCAAACATTGGACGCTCAGCGTAAATCAGTAGATCAAGATTTTAGAGATTTAGACGTTGAGGCACTCGGAGAAGAGCATATAAATTTAGTCTTCACACTTGGCCGTGAAAATTTCGGCGTTGATGTTAATTTAGTACGTGAAATAGTTAGAGTCCCTTCATTCATTACAAGAGTTCCAAATGCACCGGCTTATATTCGCGGAGTTATAAATTTGCGCGGTACGATTGTACCAGTTTTCGACATGCATTTAAAAATTGGTATGGCTGGGCGGCCTTTAACTGACGAAGCAAGAATCGTAGTTATTGCCGTAAATGATGTAACATTCGGAATGATTGTTAATTCAGTGCGTGAAGTCCTGACTATTTATGACTCACAATTAGAAGTAGCTACAAAATTATCGTCTTCAATTGATAGGCGTTATGTCTTATGGGTAGCTAAACCTGCTGATGATAGGCTTATATTGCTGCTTGATGTGTCTAGTCTGTTCGAACTTGATCAGATTTTAGACGACAGCGAATAATTTAATATGCGCAAGTTTTTATTAATTGCGTTGTTCGTGTTGATATTTGCTTCTCTAGCGTGGGGCGATGCCTCATTGTATAGGGGGGCAATTTCTATAGGAGCAGTCAGAACTATTGAATCAGGTTCTAATTTTCTTGTTTCTGTTCAGGATGTCGCGCGCTTATTCGGTTTCACATGGACGAAAAAGGGCGACGAGTTAATTTTAACTCATGGAAATACGCAGTTAAGAGTAATAGCAAATTCCGCAGCAGCTTGGCGGGGATTCACTCTTGTGCCGTTATCGTCTTCACCAGTTGACAGGGACGGAAATTTTTGGGTTGATACACAAAGCGCGATCGCAATATTTCAACCTTCAGCAGGTCAGGGCGCAAATAATAGACTCAGATTCAGCCGTTCAACAGGGAATTATATGGCCTCAACGATTGCGAATCCTTCAAGACGTGATTTAGAGTTCGGAAAATTTGACGAGCCTGCACCGACTCCGAGGCCTGCTCCTGTTCGTGCTCAAACTCAAGAATTTATTAATATTCCCGAGCCTGAGCCTATTTTTATACCGCCTGCACCTGCTAAACCTGTTACGCCCGCGCCAGTCGTACAACCTGCAATAAATAATACTCCGGCAAAATCAACAAAATATGAAACTTTCAGACCTGAAGACTCAGCTAGGCCAAGAGGAGAAATTTATCACGGTGCAATAAAGTCAATTCGTTGGAGCGGTCATAAAGTTTCTAAGAGAATCCGCGCCGTCATTGACACTGAAGAAGGCTCAACCCCTCAAGTTTATTTGCTTAGTGGGACAATTCACGCATTATTTGAGTCAGCTCCTGAAAATATCGAGGGCATTAATTCGCCGTATTCAAATATTCAGGTAAAAATTTCGCGAGTCGGTCAAGGCGTTGATTTAATGTTCACTGCTCCGGGATTTATAAAGATTGATAGATTATTTCTTGATAAGCCGCGCAGATTAGTATTTGATTTCTTCTTCCCTGAACAAATGCAGCTAATCAGAAATACACCGGAAAATTTAATAGCTCAGACTCCGACTCAGCCTCAGACTCCGAGTCCTGCACCTGTGATTATTCCTGCACCTGCAAAACCTGTTACGCCTCAGCCTGTGAGAATTCCCGACCCCGTTATAACTGACAGGCCGCAGCAAAAATTAATATTACCGACGACTCCAGCACGTCCAGCACCGAGTCCCGCTCCAGTTATACCAGTTACACCGGCTCCCAGGAAAATAACAGGCAAAAAAACTATAGTAATAGATCCCGGACATGGCGGGAAGGATCCCGGCGCTTCAGATAATAAAGTAACCGAGAAAAATGTAAATCTCGCTGTAGGTCTTGAACTTGAGAGGGCTTTACTTGCAAGAGGCTTTAATGTAATAATGACTCGCCGGACCGACGTATATTTGAAATTGCAGGAACGCACCGACATAGCAAATGCAGTAAACGCAGATTTATTTGTGAGTGTTCACGTCAACGCACTCCCGCAAAAAAAATCAATGTCAGGATTTGAAATTTATATAATGGCACTTCCCACTGACAAAGACGCAATGAATCTCGCAAAAGTCGAAAACCGCGAATACGTAGAAGGCAGGGGAGTCGACGCTGCTAACGTTGATAAACGTACAGAAATGTTATTAAGAATTCTCGGCGATATGCAGCAAAATAATAAAATTAGTGAGAGTACAGATTTTGCTTCAGCTTTACACAAAGCCGGAGTCAGAAGCGGCCTGCCAATGAGAAGAGTCGCACAAGCTCCGTTTTTCGTGTTGAGAGGAGCAGGAATGCCGGCTGTTTTGCTTGAATTAGGATTTGTAACGAACGCAATCGAGTCTCAATTATTGACAAGAAAAGATTATCAACAGAAAATAGCTCAGGCAATGACAGAAGGAATTATTAATTATTTGCGATAATAAATTTATGAAGGAAGGAGAATAAAAAATTGCCGCCAGTTAGACGCACTTATAACACAAATGAAAGAACGCCGTCACGCCCTGTAAATCGAAGAAGGCCGCCGGTAAGAACGACTCAACGCGCAAGACCTGAAGAGAAAAGCACGCCGCTTTTATTGCGTATATTATCATGGCTGGGAATATTATTATTATTCTTTGTGCTGGGCTATCTCGGCACGTCATGGGTCGTGAATATATTAGACAGAAAATTATTTTTGAAACCTGATGACCGAGTCGAGAATCAGGAAGATTTATCACACTTACAAGAGTCAAAACGTTCACAAGTCGCGAATAACCCAGCAAGTAACGCGCCTCAGATTTCGTTAAATCTTTATCACGTTATGAATGACTCAATCGCTCAAACAACGCGCAATTTTTCAAAGAAAGTTACAGAAGATAATATTTCTGACGCGGTCAACGCAATTATTTCATTGAGCAATCTTCAGAACTCAAATAAAATCAAGCTGCTTCACGTGTTTAGATATGCTGATACGGCATTTCTTGACATGTCGGGGCAGTTTGCTTCGTCTTTAGCAAGTGCAGGAAAGCGCAAGAGTCTTTTATTATTAACTGGTATAGTACGCACAATGACTCAAAATTTTCCGCCGATTACACAAATAAGATTCTTGATTGATTCAAAGGCTCCAGCACCTAAGGCAGCCGGTGAAGTGGATCTCGGAGTCGCTTGGAAGATGCCGAAATGAGGAATTTATATAATGCTTGATAAATTAGTGATAGCTACAGGGAATGCGGGCAAATTTCAGGAATTCAAGCAAATGGCAAAAAATTTAGCTAGTGAAATAATATTCGCTCCTGAGATTGCAAAATTAGTAGTAGAAGAGACAGGCCGGACTTATTCAGAAAATGCTATGTTAAAGGCTCAAGCATGGGCGGAAAAAGTAAATTTGCCTTGTTTAGCAGATGACAGCGGACTCGAAGTTGACGCGCTTGACGGAGCACCGGGCATTTATTCAGCTAGAATCGTGAACGATTCAGACGATAAAAAAATTTCATGGCTGTTATCGAGTCTCAAGGGCAAAAATAATCGTAGTGCTAGATTTGCGGCGGCTTTGGCTTTGTGCGTTCCTGAAGATTATATTTTTATAGGGATGGGCTATTGTTACGGGAAAATTGCGGACTCTCCTGCAGGTTTTAACGGATTCGGCTATGACCCTGTATTTATTCCGGACGGGTATAATTTGACATTTGCAGAACTTGACTCAAGCGTCAAGAATTCAATTTCACATAGATATAACGCCTTCAAAAAAATTTCATGTCTCTTGACGAAATAAATATAAATAATATAAATCATGAAATAAATATAACTTGCGACGAAATTTTTAGCAATAATTTAAAAATTTTCCAGCCTGTAAACGGCCCTCGTGTAAATCTTGATACAATTTTATTAGCTGACTGGGTGAAATATAGATCCGGCAAAAATAATTTTCTTGAGGCTGGGTGTGCGTCCGGTGCGATTTCGTTAATTCTCGCTTTGAGATTCAAGAATATAAATATAACTGGGCTTGATATTCAGGAAAATTTAATAGATCTCGCAAAATTAAACGCAGCAAATAATAATTTAGACTCTCGGGTTAAATTCATAGCCGGTGATTTGAGAGATAAAAATTTATTATCACGTGAAAATTATGACTCAGTAATTATTAATCCCCCTTATGAATCACTCACACGAGGCCGGACGAGTAAAATTTTATCGCGTTCAGTAGCAAGACTCGAATTATCGTGCAGTCCTGAAGATGTTGCCGAAATGTCATCACGAGTCTTAAAGAGTAAAGGCCGGTTATTTGCGATTTTCACAAGTGAGAGACTCGCAATTTTTATAAATTCAATGCTTGCACATAAATTAACGCCTAAGAGACTGCGCCCAGTTTACCCGTCAATAAATAATAATTCGGGCGTTTTTCTGGTAGAATGCATAAAGGACGGCGGAGAAGGTTTGAATCTTTTACCACCGTTAATAGTTCGTGATGAGTCAGGAAATTATACACCTGAAATTTTACGGGCTTATGAGCTTTAAATTATGTAGGTGAGAAAATTTTGTCATTAGCTTTGTGGTTTATATCGATATTTCTTGAATATTATATATATAAGAAATTGACAGAAGCCGGGATAAATTTATTTGTTAGAAATTTATTTATTGCTTGGGCGATATTTTGTTTTTACGAATTTATTTTTGCGTGGCCGATTGCAAAATTATTTGATTCTCGTCGAGTCGGTGAAATTCTCGGCGGTCTTGGTATCACATGGATAATTATAGTCTTGCTTGCGTTTCTAGCTTTCATGATTGTAAATATTTTAACGGGATTTAAGCCTTTCACAAAAAATAAAGTCTTCTGCGCTGTAATTCTTGCATTTATGGGCGTTATATATTGCTTGAGTGAGGCTTATTTTGTACAGGAGCGCAATATAATTATAAAGACTCATAAATTGCCGGGAAATCTAAACAAAGTCAGAATCACGTATCTAACAGATTTGCATTTAGGCGGAATTTATACTACAGCTCATTTTAACAGGGTCATGAAAATAGTAGAAGACTCAAACCCTGATATATTTATTTTATGTGGAGATA
>CAJOEQ010000010.1:11062-13610 GCA_905233515.1 uncultured Synergistales bacterium | reverse complement strand
GTGATGTTGCGCTTCAGCTTCTCAACTTCTCCGTTTATGGCTTCGGCAAGTTTCTGACGCGTTCCCTTCCTATCACGGCTGTATGTCTGCAAGTCCCGCTCAATATATCCCAAGTCAACAAGTGCCTGAATATCCACAGGGCTTATCTCCATTTCGTCAGCCAATGTGTCGAGGTCAAAATCTCTGTTTTCATTGTCCCTCATGTATTCATGAACTCTGCCGTAAATATCTTCAAGCCTTCTCACACACGCAGCGCATATTTTCTGCCCCTCAAAGCCATTGTATATCCTTCTGCATAACTTGCATTCACTTAGTGCCATCGTATTAACTCCTTTCTGTTGTTATTTCCTTTTGCGCCTGTATTTGTAGCGGTAATGTGCCCCGCTGTATATCCTTGCTTTCTTCTGCTCAATCATAACGTCTAACTCATGTGCAAATTCAGCAGCCAATGCCTGACGATCTGAGATTGTTCCGCTGTAAGTCTGTATGTCGCGTTCAAGCCAGCCAAGTTCAAGAAGAAGCTGCATGTCTTCGGGGTCAGTTTCAGTATCTTCGGCGAGCTTCTGTATGTCAATTTTGGACTGGTGTTCGTGGTCTCTGAGGTAGTTATGAATGCGTCCGTAAGTGCCTTCGAGCTTCATTCGGCAATCATGGCAGACATCGCCGTTGCCAGAGTACAATTCGTCATCGTAAAGCGCATAGCATATCTTGCATTCTTTCAGTGCCATAGTATCCCTTCCCGCGAAAAAAATTGCATATTAATTTTACATGATAATATAGAGAAAATTTCATGTCAGGAGGAATTGTAGCCACGCTGAATTTTCTTGTGAAATTCCTGCGTTTCCTGCCACACAAATACGCTTTAACCTTCGGCAGGATTACAGGCAGATTACTTAGGCTCATACTGTGGAGAAAAACAGACAGGTGCGAGGCAAGATGTGTTATGTCTCTCGGTGTTGGCGTTACTGTTTCGCGGGAAATAGTCAGAGGGTCATTCATGAACTTGGGAATGTCTGCCGTTGAGTTCATTCGCCTGCCCAAAATAATATCGCGGATTAATGAGCTTGTTGCGTTCCCGGAAAACGGCATTAACCTTCTCCGTTCCGCATTGTCTAGGGGAAAAGGCGTTATCCTCATGACATCACACATGGCAAACTGGGAGTTAGCCGCTGCCCGTGTAATACATGAAGGCTTCCCGTTGCACGCAGTATATACCCCTCAAAGCGACAGGACAGCAGAAAGTATCATCATGAGTATACGTGAAAACGCTTCAGGAATGTCCATGATAGACAGCAACAAAGGATTGCGCGAAATCTTCAGGGTACTCAGGGCAGGAGGTATCGTCGTAATCATGCAGGATCTTGACGCTCGCAAAGACGGAATAATTACGGACTTTTTTGGCATTCCCGCAAGCACTCATGATGGCATAGTAAAACTCTACAGAAAGTTTCACTGCCCCGTCATTCCAGCACAATATGTAAGAGACAAGGATAACCCTTCACATCATTCAATAAATTTTTATGGGATATTGAGCGATATGAAGGACGCTGACGGCAGGGCATTTGGTGAGGACATGCAGGGAAGTCTCAGAATGTGCAATCAGTTTATTGAAGGCTGTATAAAGGAGAGACCGGAATTATGGCTTTGGCTTCTGGACAAATGGGAATACACTCTGGGGAAAAACATTTAGTTCTTGGATTAGATCCCGGCAGGGATAAAACAGGTTTTGCTTTCACGGATATTGATGGCAACTTGCAGGTGTCAGGCATATTTCCATCATCAGAACGTGCTGCATTCTTCGAGGACTTCACACCTTACATCATCGAGCGCAACACAGTATCTTTCCCCCGAAATGCTGTATCATGCCTTGCGTTCATCGCGATAGGGGACGGTACTACAAGCCGTGAATTTTCGGAATACGTCAGGGGAAAGGCAAAGTGTCAGGTTATTTCGGTTGACGAGAGAAATACTACTCTTGAAGCTAGGGGACTTTACTGGAAACTGCATAAGCCGGGATTTTTATTACGCCTGCTTCCTGAAGGATTGAGAGTTCCTTCAAGAGTTCTTGATGACCTTGCTGCTTGGGCTGTAGCATTGAGGGCTCTGAAAAAATATAGAGATATAAGCCGGAATAAGCTATAATATTGCAAATTCAAATCCATAGTCATATTTTACAGGGAGGGAGATTAATTTCAGATGGCCGGCAACGATAAACTTATCGCTCTGGTAAATAGTTTTGCATCGGCTGTTCTTTCCGTAGGGCGAGAGGTAGGGCTTAATATCACCCTCAATAAGTCAAAAGTTTCCCCAGGAATAAAGGTCGGAAATATTTGCACCACAGCATTAATCGGAGTTGTGGGCGTAGGGTCAAGAGGGACTGTCAATATTATGCTGGATAAGGACGGCTTCGATAACATCATTAAGGCAATGTCCGGCGGAATGATTGCCCCTGTGTTAGGTGATGACGTATCCATGAGCGTAATTGGCGAACTGTCTAACATGATAGGCGGGCGGGCATTGGTTCAAAGTGCATTAGGTACGGTTGACG
>CAJOEQ010000010.1:0-11015 GCA_905233515.1 uncultured Synergistales bacterium | reverse complement strand
GAGCTTCAGCCTTCAGGAGGACTTTACCTGGTTTTGTCGTTCAAGATTGACTAGCCTGTAATATTTCGCACATTAAAGCACGGAAAAATTAGCACGGTTCTGGTCTGAATGGGCCGGGACCGTTTTTCTTTAGGAGGAGTGTATATGTTATGCTGAGAAAATGTATTTATGCTTTCATGGCCGCGTTAATCATCGCATTGACAGGCCCAGCGCAGAAGCCTCGAACATCACAGCCCGACGCATTCACACAGCCTGCAACTTCTGCAATAGCTTTAGCAAAATTTCCGCCTGCACGTTGTCCGACATCGCCCGCGCCTTCTTCTGAACACTCAATAACAAAATCTAAATCTTTAGGATCTAATCCGCTATTTTTGAGCAAATGCAATAAAGCTAATACTCCTGAAGCCTTACCCGCTAAATTTTCCATTAAGACATGAGCTGTCAAACAATGATCCGTAGGATGTCCCATTCTTATACAGCCGACGACTTGATTATTATTATAAAGAGGTAACGCGCCGCGTTCTGCAACTTCTTTATTAATTTCGTCAAGATCATGCATATTTTTAGGACGTACGACTCTTTTTATGATTGCTTCAGTTATTACGGGATCTTCAGATAATTTTTTGCTGACTGACTCGGCAAAACTTTTTTCAAGCCAAACGAGTTCGAACTCATCACACGCAGAAATAAGCCCTAAAAACTCATCTTCAGGCATTAATTCGCCAAATTTTCCGTAGCGTTTTGCTTTCTCGTCAGGTAATAAATTTGCTGTCCACGGTGTAGGCATTGACTCAAATTCTTCATAAGAGATTCCGCCTATATAAGTCTGATTCGGTGCATAGTGTAAAGCGTGATCATAGCTCTGCAAAAATTTAGGAAGTGAATCAAGATATTCTTGCTCTTTGCCGCTTTGGATAGCCTCCCAAGGTGTTCCGCCGTAATGACTGCCTGTTTCGGGTGCGTGATTCAGGCAATATGAATAACTCTTAATTCCTACTTTCATGATATTATCTCTCTCCAGTTTACAAAAAATGCCCGGAGATTTTGAGATTCCCCGGGCTGTTATATTTTCGATGTTTATTCAATAACGTTCTGGCTGTACTGCTCGCGCATTCCTTTAACTGCTTCAGTTAGTGCGTCAGGATCGAGCACCATTTCCATCATGCTGATTTGTTCTTCCCAAGCCGCGGGGTCGCATTCAGCTCTAATTACAGGGTCAAATACGTGATATACGGGGAGTCCCAACGAGACTCCGGCGAGTGGGCCTGCATAAGTCGGATCGCCTGCTGTAACTGTCTCGGCGTAAATTTCTGCTCCTTCTGCGTCAGAGCTGCCAAGAATTACTATACAGTCAGTGCCGTATTTTTCTCCAGCGTCTTTTACTCGCTGCTGATTTTGCAAGTCCATCGCACCTGCGGCTGTTCAGACAAAACACTCGGTCGCCGAGAAAATAATCTCTGCGCCGCTATCCTTCAAACATGCTTCCATTGCAGGACCGGGCACGCCGTCACGTTCACCGAGAAGCAATAATTTTTTCCCTGCAAGTTTACCCATGTTTGACACCTTCCCTTCTTTAAGATTAATAAAAATTTTTGTGTTAATGATTTAAGCTGATTTAATTTATTCCACTTTATAAATTTTTACACTATGCAAAATACTTTATGCGCAAAGCTCGTCAACTTTGGCCGTTATTTCTTCAATTGTTGTGCCGTCACCGCTGATTCTTGCGACCTCCTGACCGTCTTTAAAGAATAAAAACGTGGGCTGCGCCATTACTGCAGGACGTACCATCATTGAGACTCTGCGATTCTTTGACGTATCAACCGAACAGAATTTAAATTTGCCTTCATATTTGGGATTATCTGCGAGTTCGTGATACTTCGGCATTAATGCCATGCAAGGACCGCACTTTGGCCCCCAGAAGTCAAGCACTGCAGGGAGTGGGCTGTTTTTGAATTCGGCCTCAAAGTTTTCTTTTGTGATCTCAGTTATTGCCATTTTTGTATTTCACCTCCGTTTATAATGGGATTATGTTATTTTCTTAAAGTAGCGCGATTTCGTCAATAGGTAATTATTTCGTTTTGTGAATAATTATTTGCGTTATAAAAAAATTCCCCGCACTCATTAAAGCACAGGGAATATAAATATATTTATGCTCTGCGTCTGATAAATAAAGCCGCTAAAATCAAACTCGACACAAATAACGAGAATCCAGGATTACAGCCTCCGCCGCCTGAACCTGCATAATTAATTATTGTGTCATTATTATTCTGGCTGCCTGCTTTAAGCGTTAAGAAGTCATAAATCTCCCAGTTTTCGCCGTCTTCTGATATTTCTACAGTGAATGAATAATTTGCCGCAGGTGTTACATTTGGAATAGTGCTAATTGTTACGTCAAATTTATCTGTCATGACAGCTGCCGAGTCTTCAGGATTCACGACTATATTAAAATCTTTACTCGTTACAACTACAGGCAGTGTATAAACATCATTGCTTGCTGATTCAGAGCTGTAAATAAGTTCAGCTGCATCGTTAATTCGCCAGTATAAGGCCGTATCACTTGAAAGCGTATAATTTTCTGTGATTACTGTATCACAATAATAAATTATTACGTCTTCTGATTCCGGCGTTGAGTCGCTGTTATATATTTCGAGTTCAGGGTCAGAGTCAGGTGTCAAAATATTATCAGGCGATAAAATATCACTAAGCCAGAACATAGTATATGTACAAAAAGTATTTTTATTGCCGACTCTTCTCATCTCACTAGCAAAAGCATCATCAATTACTACGCTGAATTTATAAATTTCATTCGGGAATAGCGTAAATGAATGGCCGAAAACTGTAGAGGGGATTCGCTGCTCATCCTGCCAAATTTCAGGATCAATATATGCCGCTTTGAGTTCAGTATCAGGCAATGTATAACTAGTTTTATTAGTGATAACAACATCAAGATAAACCGGGCCTTCTGAGTTCGCTATTTCAGCGTCGTAGAAATCTGACCATTTTTTATAGCCGTTGTAAGTAATATCGGGTAATTCAAAATCGTTATTGCTTGCTGCGAGTCTTACTGCGTTTATTGCTGCTTTTGTAGTCATTGCACTTGCTCCAGCCTCAACAGAAAACTCAAAATAGCCCTCATTATTTCCGCCTGAGTCTTTCGTCAAGTCCCTTTTCTCGTGAACTTCATTAATATTATTATCAGGGTCAATAATTGCATAAAATTGATAATGTTCGCCGGCCTTGTTTGCAGGAATATTTGAAGGCGTAAAATTAAATCTCGCCCAAGTCTTATTATTTTCTGAGTCAGACCAGCCAGCCATATTTACAGTCGTTGACGCTATAAAAGTTTTGTTTGCGAGTGCGGCCTCTGTTCTGTCTTGAACCCAGTATAAATCAACTTTCACATTATCAGCAGGCTTGAAGCTCGCATTATATAAAGGTATGTCAATTCTATATCTTGCGTCTTGTAAGAGTCGATTTGTCGTGAACATATTAAAATCAGCTGCATAAATTCTCACTCCTCGCATTTCCATAGCAATTTCACGCGCTGTATTTGCTCCAAATTCAGGAATAAGGGGAGTCGTATTCTTTAACACAAATTTATTAGGCAGCACAAAAGAAGGATCAGGAAAATTTCTATATAAGCTGCTCGAATTAAATAAATCAGCGTATTCATTAAATTGATTCACAGCAAATCCGCAAGTTAAAGCCCCGTTATCTGCAATAAACGCTTGAGCCTGTATCCTGTAATTACCGAGAAGACGCGCACCATCAGCATTTACAAGATTAATCACAAATTTTTCTTGACTGCTAGTTTTCTTTGTGAAGGTCGGCCCGGTTGAAGCCTCAGGAACTTTCGCTATATTAGTACTAAATAAACTGTCAACAAGTGAGGCAGCTTGCGATATATAACCGGTTGTTACTTTTGTTGATGAAGTCTCTTCGTGTTCGCTTGATTTAATTTTTGTGAATCCCATAGTCATAGGTATTCCGAATTGAACGCCTATGATTTCGCTTAAATCCGCTTGTCTTGAATTATAATTCTCGATATTAGCTACAGCAGCAGGATATGAAAATAAATTCCCGTTCTCGTGAGTCGGCTGATAGGCTATATTATTCGAGAAATGATCCGTATTTGTATCATCGTACATGCTGAATGTTACGAAATCCTGTTTTGTTAAATATTTAAAATCTTTGCTCACTGTTCCGAAATAAGCACCTGTATTCAAAATAGGATAACGCCATGTATATTGATTCGCGTAGACATATGAAATTACGTCAAATCTATCTGAAAAAGTTGATTGGAATACTTCTTTATCTTCAATTTCGTTGTCATAGCCTTGTTTGATATTCTCTACTTTATCAGTGAGTTTATTTAGGAAATTTAAAACATTTCCTGCTGTTTTGTCGACCGCTTTAACATAAGAATCAGTGCCCGGAATTATTCCCGCAATAGTCTTAATAGTTCCGTAAAGATTAGTAATAGTTTTCAGGCCGCCCACTACATTGCGAGTCACGTCGCTGTCTAGTGCAAATATAGTTTCTACTGTGCTGCTCATGTTGAATTTAGTATTTTTCTTGTCGGATTCAGAGCTGCTTGTTGAGTATTCGACTTTGCTGCCCTTAGTGTACGAGAAATTTACTGGTTCAGCTGTTACAGTTTTCCCGTCGGCTGCTATTGTGTCAACGTGATAGGGGATTCCCTGAAGTACTGTAGTATAGCTTCTATCATTCTCGGTTATTATGCGTTCCGGCTTATCGAGTTCGACTCCCTCGTGTGCAAAATCTGCCGCAATCAGTTCTAAATTTCCGCCCGAGTCAAAAGTATATGCCTGCTCAAAGTTTGAGCCGTTACTCTTGAAAATTATAATTTCCCCGTCATGAGTACGAATCGCGAGATCATCACATTCTTTCACTAAACCGAACTGACCAAAGAAGGACCCCGCCGCAATTGCTAATTCACGATCTACTAATGCGCGAATAGAAGAACCTTGTGCAAACGGTGAAAGCATATAATTTTGAATGTTATAGCTATAATTGCCTTTTTCGTATTCGCGAGCCATATCAGAGCCTGAAATCGTGAAAGTTTTATTTACTATGAAGTCGCCGCGAAAAATATAGCTGAAATTGCCTGTATTAGTCTTCAAGAGCATAACGCAGGGACGTGCTTTATATACAAAAGTCGCTTTCCATTCAAATAGTGTTTCAAGTTTTTGATTTAAATACATTTTTGTTGCGATACCTCTATCGACTTGTTCCCATTCATAGCCGGTAAAAGCTATCTCGTCTGTTCCGTCTCCGTCAATATCAAGCACTGCAGCTTTCAAGCCTCCCCATAGCCCTGACGAACTTTGTTCATAACCAATAGTATTATCAATCGGTACTAGATGTTTATATGAGACAGGAAAATTATGCTCAAATACGGAGGTGTCAAAATCTCCCTTATTGTTATTCCATTTATATTTTATAGCTTTGAAAGCAGTATAATAAGTTTGAGGCGCAGGATCTGCTTTGAAGAGTGCCATAAATTCAGTTTCGCCGTCTCCGTCAAAATCTCCTGTTACAATATCTCCGCCGATCATTATGCTGGAGCCGTTAAAGCACCCATTAAACGCAGTCTCATTACTGTATGAGTTAATTCTGCCTAAGTCCTTCATTGTCCTTATAACAAAATTATTATTCTCGTACGTTATCTGATAGACAAATAAATTAATCCCCCATCTATCAGCGGTCATTACTGCAATTTCGTTATTGCAGCCGTCATTATTGAAATCTCCTGCGGCGGTTTTAATTGAAATATACGGTGAAGCTGTTGTTGCATCGAGATTATTAACTTTCGTCCAATCGCCGTCAGAAACATTTGCAATTCCATTCAATGCCCCCGCAGTAAATCCGTCTTTTATCTGAGTCAAATTATCGAGTTTCTTATACTTAACATCTCCGGACTCATCAGCAAATAACGCCCAGAAATCAAATTTTGCAGTAACTTTTTTGTCAGTGAATTTCACGGCTCGTATACTATTGTCATTAGTAACTTCCATTGTTGAAGTCATAACAAGTTCACCATCAAAGCCTTCAACAAATATTCCCGCCTTGATGTCCTTAATGTAACCTGAATCAGTGCCGTGGATTTGTTTGGGATAACGCCATGCTCCAAAGCGGGACTGCGAAATTTTACCGTCAGAATCATTGTTTACTGCTATGAAATATAAATAATAGAGCCGGTTAGAATCTAAAAATAAATCCAAGTCAGAATTTGCCTCAAACATATTTCTTGATGAGGCAATTATAATTTTATTATTGTTAAAAGTTGTTCGTGCTAATGCTGTGATGAATCCGCCCTCACCAAATTTTTCAGAGTCCAGCGGATAGGCTTTTATTCCTCCCAGCGATAAATCATTGTCTCTGCTGCCTATGTTGTAAAGTAAATTAAGTTGTCCATTATCAAGTAAGCGCATTAGTGAAAACTTCTCAATTTCGAGATGTGTATCTTCAGACGATACATTATCGAGTCCCCGTGCGTGGCTTAAAATGTCAGTAATTGTGCTTATTGCCTTGCCTTTAATGCTGACTGCTTGAGCCTGAGAGCTGACAAGAAGTCCCGCAATTAATGATAAAGCTAAAATTTTGCACTTCATTATATTACCTCCTTTATGCATAAAAAATTATTGTATTATAAAGCGAATTAGAATTAATGCAATTATAATAAATTTCGTTATAGATTTAAAAATTTGACTGCAATAAAATTTTACTCAAGCTGATAAATTTATTTAAAATATTTATTCCATAAGAAAGAATTTTTACAGAGCATCTTACTTTATTTTTAGCGGAAAAGTAGAGATTTGATTTATTATGATCTCAAGCAATTATAAAAATTTTCACGTGATTTTTGCGTGAACTAGTTAAAAATTTTATAGGATGTGAAATTCAATAATGAGACTTGAAATCGGAGCATTCCACGTCAAGGATATTATTTTCGGCGAAAAAACTTTTTATCAGGCCGGAGTCTTGACGTTAAATAAAGATGAGCTGCTCAATGTCGTAAAAGAAGACGAACACATTACAACAGCAGACCTCAAAATCGTACACCCGGGCGATAATGTTATATTATGTCCCGTAAAAGAAGCTGTCGAAATGCGCTGTAAAGTTTCAGGCGGACACGGAATATTCCCCGGCGTTTTGTCAGAAATGGAAGTAGCAGGCTCAGGCAGGACACATTGTTTGCAAGATTGCTCGTTAATAGTAGTCGGCGAACATGCGGGCGGCTTTCAAGATGGAGTTATCGCAATGGGCGGCAAATATCAGCATCATACAATTTTCGGAGATATGCCGAATTTAGTATTAGTTGCTGACACTGACGAAGATTTTGAGCGTCACGAACAGCAGAAAAAGAATCACGCTCTACGCTGGGCAGGAATGAGACTCGCCGAATACATAGGCCAGTGCGTAAAAGATTTAGAGCCTGAAAATATAGAAGTCTATGATTTGCCCTCAATCCCTGAAAGAAGCGAAGAAGTAAAGCAACTTCCCGGCGTTCTTTATGTTTTACAGCCGCAAAGTCAAATGGAAACAATGGGCTACAATACGTTAATATATGGCTGGGACGCAAATCACATTTTACCGACCTTTATGCACCCTAACGAATTATTAGACGGCTGTATGGTATCAGGTTCATTTATGCCTACATCGTCAAAAATTTCTACGTATGAATTTGCAGTAAATCCCATGATTAAGAGGCTTTATGCCCAGCACGGAAAGACAATTAACTTTTTAGGCGTTCTCATGTCTACTCTTAATGTCAAGATGGACGAAAAAGTCCGCTGTGTCAAAATGGCCGGTCAGATCGCTACAAGTTTAGGAGCACAGGCCGCAGTCGTTGTTGAAGAAGGCTACGGAAATCCTGACGTTGATTATACGGCTATGTTAGTCGAGCTTGAGAGACTCGGAATTAAGACAGTCGGACTCTCTGATGAATGCACAGGACGTGACGGAGCAAGCCAGCCTCTAGTTTCAATGAATCCTGCAACAAATGCACTCGTAACAACCGGCAACGTTTCCCAAATGTACGAATTCCCCGCAGGTATGGAAGTAATCGGCGAACTTGAAGCACTTGCACGCGACGGAAATTCAGGCGGATGGGAAGGCTGTATAAATCCGGACGGCTCATTTGTAATGGAAAATAACGGCATGTTCTGCGCTAATCATATCAGCGGTTACTCAGTCAGAACGTGCGCAGATTTCTAATATAAAGGGGGGAATAAACATGAAAGCTATTCATTATATAAATCAGTTTTTCGGCCAAATTGGCGGTGAAGATAAGGCAGATCAGACTCCTATTTTCCATGACGGTTTAATAGGCTGCTCAATGATGTTAAATGCTATGGTCAAGCCCGATATTGAAGTAACAAATACAATAGTTTGCGGCGATAACTATATAACGAATCACACTGAAGAGGCGTTAAAAGAAATTTTTGCGTTTCTTGACACAAAAGAATTCGGAATATTTTTTGCGGGGCCGGCGTTCATGGCTGGACGTTACGGCGTGGGCTGCGGTATAGTCTGCAAAGCAGTTAAAGAGCGTTATAATGTCCCTGTAATTACTTCAATGAATGAAGAAAATCCCGGCGTTGAAGAGTATAAATCAGTCGCTTATATTTTCAAGGGTGGACGTAAAGCAACATTCATGAAAGCAGACATTACACCGATGGCAGCATTTGCTAAGAAAATTGCTAAAGGTGAAGAGTTATTGCCAGCCGCTCAAGAAGGTTATTTCCCTCGCGGAATCCGTGCAGAAATTCCCGAGCCAAACGGAATTATGGCAGCTGATAGAGTTATAGATATGCTCTTGAAAAAATTACACGGTGAGCCCTATCAAACCGAGTTAATTATTCCAGCAATGGAGAAAATCCCGCCCGCAGAACCTCTTAAGGATCTCAGTAAAGCAACTATCGCTCTTGTTTCGTCAAGTGGAGTCGTTCCAGTTGATAACCCTGATAGAATTCAAAGCGCAAGTGCTCAAAAATGGGGTAAATATGACATCTCCAAACTTGACAATTTACCTGAAGGAGTCTTTAAGACGATTCACGCAGGATTTGATCCGGCTGCAATGTGCGCTGTACCTGATAGAGGCGTGCCAGTTGACGCAATGCGTTATTTTGAGAAACAGGGCAAAATCGGCAAACTCTATGATTATTTCTATGTAACAGTAGGAACAGGAACAACTCAGGCATTTGCGGCCAAGTTCGGAAAAGAAATCGCTCAAGAATTACACGCGGCAAATGTTGACGCAGTAATATTAACATCGACCTGAGGCACTTGTACTCGTTGCGGTGCAACGATGGCTAAAGAAATCGAGCGCAGTGGGATTCCAGTTACAGTAATGTGCAACTTAATAGACGTTGCAAAAACTGTTGGAGCTAATAGAATGGTACAAACTGTTTCAGTTCCTTATCCTTTGGGAGATCCTGAACTCAGCAAGGAAGCAGAATGGCAGTTACGCACAAGCCGTGTAGGAGCCGCACTTGATGCACTTGCTACAAAAGTAGAAGAGCCTACAGTATTTCCGTCAAAGTTCTAAACAATAAATCATGCCGGGGACTCGTGAAAAAGTCTCCGGCGTTATTTTGCATATATAATCATAAGGAGCTGAAAATTTAATGTCTGATAATAATAAAAAAAGTAATTCCGTCTATATAATTTCAATCGTAATAACATTTGCAATAGTCGCATGGGGCTTATTTTTACCCGATAATTTCGGAAATTTTGCTAATTCACTTTTCGGAGGATTGACAAAATACTTCGGTTGGGGCTATCTGCTCACAATGAACATTTTTGTATTATTCTGTATATGCATGGCATTTAGCAGATTCAGGCACGTGAGACTCGGAAAACCTGAAGACAGACCCGAACACAGTAATATATCATGGTTCGCTATGTTATTTTCTGCGGGAATGGGAGTAGGCCTTGTCTTTTATGGAGCTGGCGAACCGTTAATACATTTCGGCAGTACACCATTTGGAGCAGAGCCGGGCAGCATTCAAGCAGCAAGAGACGCTATGCAAATTTCATTTTTCCACTGGGGATTACACCCTTGGGCAGGTTACGCAGTTATAGCTATGCCGATGGCTTATTATCAATTTAGGAGAAATTCGCCGGGCTTGATTAGTTCGTTATTTATTCCTTTAGTCGGTCAAAAAGCAGTTGACGGCTTATTTGGAAAAATTGTAGACGTTCTTGCGATTTTCGCGACTCTTGCAGGAATTACTACATCATTAGGACTCGGAACTCTGCAATTAAACAGCGGCTTAAATGAAATAATGAACATTGACCGCACGACATTTATACAAGTTACTATAATTATATTGCTCGCAGTATTATACACCGGCTCGGCAGTACTGGGCATTGACAAGGGAATTAAATTTGTTGCGAACTTGAATTTATTTATTTGCCTTCTTTTGATGGTATTATTATTTTTTGTCGGGCCTTCTCTTCCTATTGTAGAGTCATTAATGACGGGTATCGGCGATTTTACAAGCGGACTCGTAAAAGAAAGTTTCATGATGGCACCATACGGCGGAAAATATGCGGATCATCTCAAAAACTGGACTCTTTATTACTGGGCTTGGTGGATTGCGTGGGCTCCTTTTGTCGGTTCATTTGTTGCGAGAATCTCACGAGGCCGCACGATTGCTGAATTTGTAGCAGGAGTCTTGATTGTCCCGGCACTCGGCAGTTTCACATGGTTTGCAATTTTCGGGACTTCAGCTTTACATTTACAGCTAGTAAAGGGAATTGATATAGCTACACAAGTTACTAAGGATATTTCAGTCGGAGTCTTTGCGCTTTATAAGTATTATCCGCTAGGTTTCATTATGTCAGTTATAATGCTTGTATTAATCACTACATTTTTTGTAACGAGTGCTAACTCTGCAACTTTTGTATTATCAATGTATTCAAATCACGGTGATCTGAATCCCTCAAAGTCAAAAATGGGTGTCTGGGGGATCTTAATGGCA
>CAJOEQ010000009.1 GCA_905233515.1 uncultured Synergistales bacterium | reverse complement strand
AAAACATAATTAAATTATCTCCCCCTTATTAATAAAATTTTCAAGCACTGAATTTATGAGTTCTGTAATACTTGTCCGTTTCCCTGTCTCTAATTGTCTCTTGGCTGCTATTTTGTTTAGCTCGGACATTGTTGACGGCTTCATTATTAAATTAAAGCGTTTACTTTTATTTTCCTCGTCAGGTCTCTTGGGTCTGCCTCTGTTATGATTCTTGTTATCGGAGTTCTCATTATTGCTTGAGAAAAAATTAAAACTCATAATATAAATACACCTCTTGTAAATAAAATATTGGCAGGTAATAATCCCCCACCAATATTTGTTATGGTTATGAAATGTACTAGCTCTAAAGAAGATTAGCGGTAGAGCTGGTATTTCTCTAAACCGAAGACAATAGCCAGAGAAGCATCATGAGGAGAACAGGGTAAGTGCAGAGCGTACAGATTGTTCAATGTTTCCCAGAAAGCATCGCAATTGTCGCAATACCTAAGAATAATGGCGGCCTGTAGATAACGAGAATTATCCAGAAGATTATTCATGAACGCTATCATTCTTTCATCGCAATCAAGCACAACATCAAGGCGTATTTTATTACCTTCTAAGCGCGGAGCTAGGAAGCTATAAGAGCATTTCTCGAAGAAAGCCTTAGCAGCTACATGAAAGAAACGAAGTAAATCATTCTTCATCAGTTGCAGACAGTTCATATAGTCCTTATCAATCAGAGTTAAAATTTCATGAAGATAAGCGACTTTACCAGTACGTTCAGCGATAGAAGCAGGAGTACCGTAAGAAATGCCGGAGATAGGAGAGAAATAACTGCTCCACTTGTGTCTAAGCTGTCTGTTCGTGTAAGAGTAAGAGAGTTCAACATTTTTGAAGCTCTCTTTAACTCTGCATATAACGTTGAGCTTTCTATCGTTAGTCCATTCGGTATAGCTGGCAATAAAGCACTCAAGCTGTGCAATTTCAGGAATGATACCATCGTGGCCGTTATCAAAAGTAGCATCGAGAGTGATACAAGTATAACCATTGCCGAATACAAAGCCTATACCGTCAGCATTAAATTTAGCTCCGGCTTCAGTAGCTTCCTCAAAGTTTCTCCACTGTGAAACGTCATCAGGATTTATGAAGTTCCCGTCTTCAGAGCTGATAGCTTTAACTTCCGTACGGCCTGTGTTTTCCTCATTACTGCTAAGGCGATAAGGCATCCATCTTGGAATAGTCTTCAACTCATCAAGAACACTTGAATGTTCAATGTTGTCAATTGTCTGTGCGAAATTGTTTATTGATTTTGTCGTATTATTCATTATAGATAATTAACTCCTTTAAAATAAAAAATAAAAAATTAAAATCTGGAAAGCACCCTCCGAAGATAATGCCTTAAAATTAGCTCAGAATATTACTAAGCTTTTATAATTACTTTGCTAACGAAATCTTATTGCCGTCATTGTCATTATTCAATAACGAAGCAAGCTCGTCTTTTAAATTTTTATTTACTACCATACAAACGCCTCCTACTAAAATTTTATTTTTACTGTATCAATAATCAATATAAACTCTAAAGTCAGAATAGTATTTTAAAAAGTAATCGTGGGGCTGATAAAACACCCACTATAAAAAGTATAAGTCTAATAAAAGTATAAAAAATATAAAAAGTATATATATATTCTTAAAAAAGCATTCAATAGCTTCTATACAACAGCTTCTATACATGAGATTTACTCACGTAGGTTGGTATAATATCATGCATATATTTTAAATGCAAGCGCACGTCCTAAATAAAAATTTCTTATCACAATAATAATGTCATTGATGTCATTTATAAAATAACCCCTTGCTGTATCAAGACTTATGCAATGACATTAACTATGACATCAGGCATGACATTAAGACTGCAGGGCAAGAATATAAAAAAAATTTAATATAGCTATCAACGAGCAATAATTTATATGTGGTTAGCTCCAGTCGTCTTTAAGCAAAAATTCAGGGCTATTCAGGTGCTTAATACCCTCCCTGCTCCTGCTTATTTCGGGCAATCTGGTCGCAATATCATTAACTTATAATTTTTAAAAATATTTTTAGCTAAAATTTACTGTGATAACAATTTCTTGATTTTTTCAGCAAATAGCAATATTTCTTTATCTGTAACAAGTCGGACATATTTACCGTGAAGCCACCCTATAGTGCCGTTGTACTCAACAGCAACCCAGCGAGTGCCCTTCGGATTTCTCCATTCCCCAACGTAACTAGCAACATCGATATAGGCGAAATCACCAGTATATATAGCACCTAGTTTCGTTATTATTCTCGATCGTGCATTAGGTTGAGAACGAAGGTTTAACAAGTCGTCATAAAAGAAATTTTGATTCGGGACTACAGCATTAATATTTTCCTTGTAGGTGTATTTCCCGCTCGTCAAAATATAATTTGGGATACTACCTCTATTTATGAGCTTTCTGATGTATGCTACAGCTTTTTTTTGAGTGTACGCTTCCCTGTTTTCTACGATTGAAATTTCACGCATGAGTTCAGGAATATCATTCTCGTAAAAATATCTTTCTGAAACATCTGCCAGTCCGTGAACTATCTCCATGTAATCATTAATTGCTTCAGTTTCACCACCGGAAAGACAATACCATTTGACAATATTAACTGTTGCTTTTGGCATTTCAGCATAACCCGTTATAGCACCGTAATTGAGGAAAATCATAGCGATGCTTCCTGCAAGTAATAATCTGGCAAAGTACAAATTTTTTTTCATTTTGTGAGCCTCCTTTCAGAGATACATTACCTAATACTGATATACTTTCCGGATACCCAGCCTTCTATCCCGTAATTCGTCCTTACTTTGTACCAGTCTATTGTGTCTCCAGCAAAGACATCATAGACAGTAATAGGTGTTCCGCTGTTTAATTTTTCAACTACCTTAGAACCTTTAAGTGTAGGGATATCCCTTATATTTAGGTAGTCTTCGTATATGTCCACATAACCTTGAGCTGGCAGTGAGTACCTTCTATTGTTGCGTTCATTGTTTGAGAGTTCTCTGTTCTCGTTGATTGATACATAACCAGCCAATACCCAGCCTTGCATTCCACTAGCTGTCGTAATGTAGAGCCAATAATCATTATCTGCTTCAGTTGCTCTTGACACGCTTACAGGATGACCAGTTTTGAGAGTTTTAATAGCTCGTGATTTTGTATCAGGAGACGGTCTGATACTGAGAGTTTCAGCAAAAATAGTCCCGTGTACTGGGTAATCTCCATTGCGCTCAATCAAAGCTATCTTTTGCTTATTCTCCCTCAACAGCAGGATTGAGTTTACACGCCTTTTCGCTACTTCACTCCCCTTAGCTGCTGCTCGGCTGTACCACTCAAGAGACAAATCATAATCCTGTGGTACTCCCCAGCCTTTAATATACATAAGTCCCATACTTGTAATAGCCTCTGTGTTTCCCTGTTCTGCTGCTTTGCGAAACCAACTAACAGCCTGAGTATAATTTTGCTCAACTCCCCAGCCGTTTTGGTACATCCATGCTAATTTATCCTGTGCAGGTGCGTAACCATCATTTGCCAAACGCTTGAATATCTCAAAGGCAGGTGAATAATTTTTAGCATTCAAGTATTCTTCACCCTTAGCATAATCACTTGCATAGGCTTGTCTTTGAGCCTCTGCTCGTCTTTGAGCTTCTGCCTGTCGTTCCTGCTGTGCTAATTTATCCTCGAGAGCCGTAAGGTATTTTTGCGCTTCAGGATGACCGAGTTCTACTGCTTGACGGTAATACTGACGAGCTTTTGTATACCCCCCAATTAATTCAAGCTCTCTTGCCAAACGAAATGCTTCATTAGCTCTTTGCTGTCTCTCTCTTGCTTCTTGTCTTTGAGCCTCTGCCTTTCGCTGAGCCTCTCTCCGAGCTTCTGCTTCCCGTTGAATACGCTGTTCTTCCTGCTTTGCTGAATACATTTGATACCAGAATGTGCCACCAAAGATGAGGGCAATAGACACTATAACACCAACAATCACCTTCTTGTGTTTGCGTTTTTCTTCTTTCTCTGCCTCAGTCAATTTTTCTCTGGCATCTGATAATAATTCGTCAACATCTTTGTACCCCTTGAGCTTTTCAAGCCGATTGATTACTGCTTGAATTTCATCTATTTTTTTTGCTTCCTGCTTATGAAGAATAATTGCATACTGATATTCTTCTTCCGTTGATTTTGCTTGAACAACTTCAACATAAAGCTCATCAGTATTCTTGTATGGCCGAATAGAATTTATTAGCTTAATCAGCTGCTCGAAGTCAGAAACAGTAGATGCCGTTTGCTTGAGCTTCAGTACCTTCTGATAGAGTTTCTCCTCTTCGGCTTCTTTCTCAGCTCGTCTGCGTTCGATTTCGGCTTCCTTTGCGAGTCTTTCCTGTTCGAGTTTATTACGGCTCGCTTGTGCAAGTCCCTCAAGCTGTGATTTATATTCACCGTCTGCAAATCTCAAAGCACGCTGGAATAATTTTTCATTTTCAATCGGTGTTGATAATTTACTCAGAAGCTCAACAGGAGATTTCACTCTGTGTTCGAGCATGAGCTTAGCCATATACACCTGCGGATTTTCAGGGTCTTGATTTAATGCCTGTTCGATGTAGCGTTCTGCTTCGTAAATTTCACCGTCTTCAATGAACAGCATAACACGCTTTATTAATGCATCTGTTGTTATTCCGATTACAGGTTCATAAGAATTTTTTTTCACGGATTCAGAGACATTGCTCTTACTAAGATTTACGGAAGTTTGTTGCTGTAATTGCGGGACAGTCGGAGCAATAGGAGCTGATTTTTCTGACTGTGAAACTACTGGCGTCGCTACTACCGTTATAACCTCTCTTGCAGTCTCTCTTGAGGGAAGTCGAGACGTATCACGCTTGAGCGTTACTGTTATCTCGCCGTCTGTAGAACCAGCGCAAAAAGCTGCAGGAAGACAAATCAGCACTGCTAAACAGAAAGCTGTTCCGCCTCTGAATTTACCCTGTGTTATGTTTTCCGAGACAACTTCCCACCCCTGACTAGAATACCATTGCAAGGCTTTTATCTTTTCAGCTTGACCCTGTGCATTGTTAGGAAAAGTTAAAGTTTTATACTCTACTGCCATCCGTAACACTCCTTTATCAGGTGAAATATCTTTATTAAAATCACGAAGCAGAAAGACGGAAAAGTTAATCCGAAGCTCAAGCCCGTAACGAAACGCAAAATATTTGCACTCTCTCGCAACTTCCATAACTGCGTAAAGCCGTCCAATGCTATTATCATAGCACAAATTATAAAATAAAAGGTTACTTCTTCACCCAACGTAAAGTATGCTAAAGGCGATAAGAAATAACCTGTAATAATTCCTGTACAGCGAGCACACAAATGAAATTGCCGCCCCCTGACAAAAAATGAACGTTCAGAAAGCTGATGACAACGCCAATATTTACACAGCGTCAAATTATCTACGAAAACTCTAATTAAAAATTGTTCCCATAAATTTTTCAAAGCAAGTTCCCTTCTTAAAATTTAGCATGTACAAAAATTTTAGTCCGGGACATAAGTATTATCTCGCCATCTTTCATACTCTCGCCAAGTTACAGGCTTGGCATATTTAGCTGATACCCAGACGACTTTTTTCTTGTTTTCCGGTGTCGGCTCAGGTGCATTTTCCCAATCGTCATAAATTCCTACGATCCATTTCTCGCCGTTAGGGTGAGTCCATTCTCCTAGATATTCAATAGAACCCCATATAATTTTATTTACTTTAGCTACAACTTTTGCCTTTCCATTGGGTTGAGAACGGAGCCGCACATTATTAGCCGTTATTAGTACCATTTTCATTTTAGAATTATAAACGAACTTCCCTTTATCACGCACGTACATCGGAATTTTTCCCTGTCCGACCAACATATCAGCTCTGTCCCAATTTGGATTACTGCCCGTTGTGCCTGAAGGATTAGAGAGAGTCTTTAACCTGTTGAAGGCCTGCCATTTTCTTAATTGCGCATTCTTAGGCAAATTATTAGCATAATCCATAGCTGTTTTTCCTTCGGCACTGCGTATATTTGGATTTGCTCCGGCATCAAGCAAAAGATTCACAATCCCGGGATTGTCGTACATAACCGCATACATAAGGGGCGTACACGAAGCTGCAAAATTAGACATTTCTGCATTTGAGGCGTCCATGTTCTCAAGCGGATTTGATGAAGTCCATTTATTACGAGGCAGAAATACATTTAACTTTTCTGATGATTTTGTATGATTATCTACTCTTCCGCCCGATTCTCTCAACGCCTGAATAATAATTTCTGCCAGTTTGTGATCGTTATTATCAGTATATAAAATCGCTAGTAAATGAAACGGGCTGCCTGCTAAAGTGTAAGAACCTTCCTGAGTCCAGCTGTTGGGATCTGCGCCTGCTTTAAGAAGTTCTTTGACTGCTTCAACGTTTTTGCCTTTTATCGCACACGACAGAGGATTCCCGATAGTGCTCATTCCGCTGCTGGCAGAAGCATTTACGTCAAGTCCCTGCGAAATTAAAAATCTTATGCTCTCTGGATTGTGATTATAAAACGCTGCATGATGTAAAGGGGTTTCACTGTTATCAAATAGCTCATTATCTTCATCTTCTATATCGCTGTAATTTCTCGCGACATTAAATTTTGCTCCTCTTCTTACGGCCTCTCGAAGCTGTTCAGGGGTTCCGGTTCTGGCAAGTTTGAAAACGTCAATTTTCTCTGAGCCTCTGTTGTCTTTGTTTCTTGTCATATTATTATTTCTGAAATATTCTGCAGAGTCAGTTGTCATGACTAATAAATCTACTGCGCTTGTTTGATTCAATTTTTCGTTATTACGAATATAATCTACTGCTCTCACGCCATCGTTATCTGTAAGATTCGGATTTGCTCCGGCGTCCAAGAGTGCCGAAATTATTTCAGGATTTGAGCCAATAGCAGAAGCAGCAATTAAAGCTGTTGCTCCGATTTTATCATCACGAGCATTTATATTTGCTCCGGCATTAATGAGAGCCTTCAAGATTTCAGGATCCTTAGATGCTTTCTCATTCACACTTGCCAGCATTAAAGCTGTAACACCTTTTTTATTTCTTGTATTGACATTAGCACCGGCTTGAATGAGAGTTTTTACAGAATCTATTTGCCCGGCTGTTATTGCTACAGTAAGCGCGCTATCTTCGTCAGAATCCTTTGCTTCAAGATTTGCACCGTGATTAACAAGTTCTTTAATAATTTCGGCTTGATTATTATGAGCTGCTATCATTAAGGCTGTAATTCCTTCATTTGTAGAAATATTTACATCTGCTCCGGCCTCGATAAGCATACCGGCTATCTCATAACTATTTTGCAATAAAGAATCTCCATGCGATAAATCCATTAAAAGAGTCCAGCCATTTTTATTTTTAGCGTTTATGTCAAAGAATCCATATTTAACAGCTGATTTTGCCAGTGAGATTTTTTCATCTTTATTCAGCAGATTACTATTTGAATTCAACAAGCTCCAGATAATTATAGCCGCTTTATCCTGATCAAATTTAAATTCTTTCTCGTCAGATAATTTTGCTCCTGATTTTATTAATTCTATAGCGGTCAATAATAAATTTTTCTGGATCGCAAGAGTCAAAGCTGTCTCACCGTTATTATTAACTGAATTTATATCGATCCCGGCATTTATTAATGAACGCACAAAAGGCACGCTATTTGTTAACTCTAATTCTATTGCGCTGTCATTCGGGAAATATCTCAATAATTCTGCGTTGGCAAAAAGGGAAACATAATAATTTATAGCAGGTTTCTTCAATATTATAGTAAGAACATTATCGCCGTCTTCATTCTTTATATTTACATCAGCACCGGCATTTATGAGAGCTTGTATCGGATTTCTCTCGGATAATTCGCCATGAAGATTTAACATAATACTAGAACGTATAGCCATTTGAAGTATCGCTGTAGTTCCATTTTTTGCGCGTATATTTACGTCGGCTCCGGAATCTAGCAAAATTTTAATTCTATCTAAGTTCATATCATAATGAACCTTCATTAAAGCCGTCATTCCGTTTTTGTCTACAGCATTTACATCAGCACCAGCTTTTATCAGTGATTGAAGCGCAGTAGTATAACTATCATTCATTCTATCAGGTATATTTGTGTCACCCGATGAAATATGCGCTAAACTTTCGAGAAAATTATCTCTCAAATTTCTAATATTAAATCCTGCTGCTACTTTCATAAGCATAGTTTGACCGTTCTTATCTTGAATGTTTACATCAATCCCGGAATTTATCAGCATTGGAATCAGTTCTGGGATTTCTTCTGCAATTTTCATCAAAGGCATGTCGCGATATCCCGTCTCGGATGTTAAATCTGCTCCAGCCACAATTAAATCAACAACCAGATCTAAATTATTAGAAAAGCTGCTAAAGCCGAGAACTACATTTAATGCTCCTGCTAATATCTGTTCGCCAGTTTCAGAATTTTTTGCATTTATATCTACGTCTGCCGAAAGAATGCTTCTGATGTAATTAATAATTTTTATCTTATCATAAACCATGGCGGCAGATATAGCTTCATTTAACACAGGGACATAATAATACGAATCACCTAAGCTCGAAATAATCATAGAATCCCATGAAACATCTTTTGACGAGAGCAAATTTTTTACATCCTCAACAGAACCAGAACCGCAAATATTCCTAAGTTCTTCCGACGTAAGATAATTATAAGGCTTTGAAGTGTCGGGATATTTAGTCATAGTGTTCTGTAAAACGTTAACAGCATTCGTATTCTTAAGCTTACTATTATTTATAATGTGATCAATAGCTTTTCTACCGTTCCCGTAATAATCTCTGATATGAACATCTGCTCCGGCTTCTACTAAGGCTATGACAATTTCAGGATTACTATTATTTCGGGCAGCATTTATCAACGGCGTAACACCGTATTTATTCTGCGCATTAATATCAGCTCCTGCATTAAGTAAAATTTTTAACACTTCGAGATTTGAATTACTACCAGCAAATTCGATTAATGGTGTTGTACCATATTTATTTCTGACATTAACATTCAAACCTTTATGGATCAAGGCAGACAAAATTTCGGGATTTGAATTCTTAAGAGCATTTATTAAGATGTCATCACTTACATTAGCTCCTGCATTAAGCAGAATATTTAGTATTTCAAGATTTGGATTAACAGACACAGCAAAATATAATGCATTTACATCTTCACGATTTTTTGTACTCTGTTCAACTTGGGCTCCTGCTTCTATTAATACTCTCAAGACTTCAGGATTTGAATTTTTCATAGCAGCATACATTAAAGCCGTCATGCCAGAAGGGAGATATCTGACCTCATTATTATTTATTGCATTTACATTTGCCCCAGCGTTTAATAAAATTTTTATAACTTCAGGATCAGAATTTAGCAAGGAAGCTGCCATTAAAGGATTCATACGTGCTTCAGTTTCATGAGAAGGATCAATTTCAAAACTTACCCGTCCTTCTACAAATACATCAGCACCGTTATTCAAAGCCGATTGTATTTCTTCAGGGGAACTATAAGCACAAAGATTTACAAATTTATCCGCGTCTTCCGTCGTTATAATATTTGCGTTAGTAATACCTTTATGGCATAAAAATAATACTAAACAAATAACCATTAATATAACTATACTTAAAATTTTTCTGCTCACTGTAAAGACCTCCTTAATACAAATATTGCGCCAATCTCTTCTCTCTCTATTGGAGATAATCAACTAGCGCAAATTTTACAAATTTCTTCTGCACATAATCTTTTCATAAGTCTTCACTCTCTCTTATGCTATAATTTAAGCAGGACAAAGAAAGACCTTTGGGTTTTTATGCCCATAGATCAAGTGCTTTATGTATTTTACCGAATATTATTATAGCATATTTCCTTGTCCTGATTTATTGTGCTTATTAATAATAACGTTCAGCTGTCCATGAATGAGTCTTACCGTAGGGATTTCTGTAGCAAGTCCCACCGCTCGGCATTCTCACTGATGAGATTCTTGAACCGCAATAAGAGCAGACCCACTGCACATGTATAGCTTTTTCTGCCCAAGCTGTTATGGCTAGACCCAGCAAGAACAAAGCTCCTAAGCAAACTGCAACTAATTTTTTTGACATATTTTAATCTCCTTTCAAGTTATAATTACTTTGACAGATTATTTTACCTGTTTATAATTCTATCTGTCGAATGCGTCTGAGCAGCACTTGATATGACTGATTTTATCTTGAAGGGGAGCGTTATAAATTGCCAGTTTTTAATTTGCCGGAAGACACAATTGTTAAATTACATGCAAAATTTCTTGACTTCCAGAAATCACGCAAAAAAGTTCATGAGCTCATCAATGACTATATTGCAGATTATAGACAGTTCGAGGGCTCTTCAGACGATAGAAAAGAATTTCTTGAAGGTCAATTTAATAGTCGCGTACCTGACTTCAGCCACTTAATTTTTTATGATAATGAAATTTTCTGGCACGTTTCAGATATTGCTCTCATTTTAGGCAGAAATCAGTCTTCAATATCACGTACTCTCTCAAATCTCGAAAATTCCGATGGCTGGTGCTCGCGTTTAATTGCTCTCCGTAAGCCCGCAAAATCAGCTAATGGAAATTCTATTTTTGTCTACCAGAAAGAAATTTTTGATTTAATCATTGATCATTACGAAGATGAATATTTATTGCGATTCTCAAATCCACGCTGGGGAAATAAAGATAATGCACCTGATATTCAAGAGATTAGACGATTCTGGAATTATCTTAAAGAGTTCAATAATTTTAATTTGGACGTACATAATAAGAAGAAATTTTCATTTGCTATTCCGCCCATGACTTGGAAAGATATTTTTTCGCTAATTTGGGAGAAAGTCTTTAATGTTCGTGTCTTTACTGTGGGCTCTACTATTTTTGCAGTTTGCTTTGAACTCGCCCGAAGATTTGCCGACGTTAATATCTGGCTTGCTGGTATT